>CAYNUX010000061.1:0-13271 GCA_964400115.1 uncultured Cytophagia bacterium | reverse complement strand
GGGACACTCACATAGACCGGTCGGGTTTGTGTGTTCGGATCCACAAAATCAGAGATCCTGACCACTTTTCCTTTCCAGTTACGCTGGCGGTCTGTAGAAAAGAGCCTGACGGTCTGACCTATTTGAATCCATTCTGTAAATCCGTTTTCCACAGGTATTTCAACTTCGACTGTATCCGTATGAATAATGGTCGCAATGCGTCCACCGGTATTGGTATAGGCTCCGGCTTGAAGATTGACCTGCTTGTAAGTTCCGTTAAAAGGAGCATAAAGAGTATGTCTGGCCAGTTGTTTTTCCAGTTTTAGCAGAGAATAATAGTCGCTGAGAAGATTTCGACTGGACAGGTAAATCTTTAGTTTTTCTCCCTCTATTTCAGGCATTGGAGGAAGTTTTTCATCCAGATCGATGGCATTGAAAAATGACCTAAACTCCTCAAGGCGATCGGGAAAATCGATTTTTATGTCCGGTAAAAGATTCGCCAGAGTGTTGAGGAACTTGCTTTTTTGGGCTTTCAGAGCCAGTTCCATCTCATCTTTATATATGGTCAGGAGGACATCACCTCTTGAAAAAGATTGGCCCTTTTTCAGGGGAATGTCTCCTGCCGTTATTTTACCCGAAGCTTCTGCAACGATCTCGACCTCAGCGCTGGTTACGACCCGTCCCTTGCCACTCACCGTCGAATGAATGGTTGTATACTCGACCGGTCTGGCATCGACATATCGGTCTCCTGCCTGTGATGGTTTTTGGACAAATTCTTTTTTCTGTGCCATGAGGAATTTCATGATGAGAAAGCTGCCAATGATCATTCCCAGCAGCGAGGCGACAATGATCAACTGTCGTTTTTTCATAAGACCCCTGTGAATCGTCTTGATTGAAATACTGAAATTAGCTAACTTTTAATAGGCTTTCTGTATCATATTGTTTAAACGAGAATGGCTTGGGTTACAAAAACCTATGTATTCTTTTTTATATCTAGCCTGGTAATTAACAACTTTTTTTTCAAAAAAGCAAAAAAATATGGACGTCCCATCCCTCAGGGGTATGTTCCGCTGAATATTTCTCTTGAAACAAATGCGGATGTGAGTCTGGATTCTATAGAGTTTCCACAGACAGAGTCTTACAAGATCGACTCTCTTGATGAGACATTTAATGTTTTACCCTCGGTCTTTACCTTGAAAACTTTATTCAGGTCCGCTAAAAATCCACAACTGGGTGATTTTGAACTGACATTTAAAATTGAAATGCAGGCCTGTGATGATAAGATCTGTTTTCCCCCGCAAGAAATGCGGTTAACGTTTCCTTTTCATGTCAGCCGGTCTTTACAAGAGTAGGGGAGGATCAGAACAGATCCCGGATGTGGTAATGTCTTTTACTGTTAGTTCAGGTTAGTGCGTTACTTGGTGTGTCAGGCATTATAGGGTCACGATTTCTCCCCGGGCATCCCGGCCGCACATTATGGCTTTTCCGCTCATCACATCATCGCCAAAAGTTTCAGGGCCCCCTGTATAGGGCTCGATCTGCATCCATCCTTCGATCGTACCAAAATTACCGCTGGCATGAACGCCGACCCACCCGGTTTGTTGTTGTAATTCCAGATCCATTATCTCTTCCGGTCCTGTTACGCTCATTACTGCAGCAATCCGCAATGTTTCAACCTTTTGCATCGATTCGGCTGTCATATGCCATTGATTGGCCTTTTCCTCATGAAACTTTTCAGGTATGCCTGTATTAAAGGATGGCTCGAATTGATCGGTTTGCGAAACAGACATCGGTTGGGTGCTGGCCAGATGAACATTCAGTGTTTTGCCATGTCGCCTCGAGATAATGTGTTGACCGTCAATGTCCATCTCTTCGAAACTGTGCAGCAGCCATTGGAAAATACTGGGACGCGGGGCGGCCAGGTCATCCAAAACCAGAAACAGACCGGGACGCAAGAAAAGCACGATCCTTTTGCACAGATCCAACGTACCCTGATATGCCTGGGTGGCATCCCCAACGACCAGGGAGAAACCCTTTGCCTCTTTGAATGCTGTGATTTTGCCTTTGGCCTGTGCAGAGCGCAACACCTGGCCCTGGCCATTGACCAGAATGCAATTATTCGCCTTTGTGGAACGTGTCCATTCGGCGTGATGAGGCTTGCCATACGAGGGACCATAATACCCCGAAGGAATCGCAAGCGCCGTTCCCCCCTTCATGATCGCAAACGCATTTTGGTCACCATGACTGTGCGAGACACTGCCATAAGGACTGCTTTTAAAGATCAAGACTGTATCATGTTCGGGTGTGCTAATGTCGCTATGGAGTCCTGCCCATCCTACACTGGTAAATGCCCGGGAGTGGGGGATATCCTGAGGCGGTTTTGACGGCAGTTCATCCGGATAGATCAGCGAGGTGAAATCGGCTCTGCCGCCATCCCAGCCAGGAATTTGTTTTACCCACCAGCCGATAGCCGGATCATTGTAGCGATGCGCATGAAACGCCATGAGCTCCCCATACCCGCTGCCTTTATTGACCCCCGGACCTCCGCTTTCTGCGCCATCACCGAATGGGCGTATTTCGCCATGATTGGCAGTACAGTAGAAAAAGAAATGTCTGACATTTTTGAAAAACGGGCGTTGCCAGAGATTGTATCCACACAACTGCTCCAGGCCCTGAAACGCTGGCATGTAAAATGTGTTATACCACAGGCCATATGCCGTTCCCTCTGCCCAGCCTCCGTCGAGTCCTCCCCAATGCGGATAAATAGTGGTCAAGGCTTTGAGCGAATAGTTGAGCCATGTCAAGGTATCGTCAGTTTCGTGTGCCAATGCCAGTGCCTGATCCGACAAATAGGCGATCATCCGGCCGTCATGACTCTCACCGGGATAGGTGAGATAATTTTTTCGCTGCATGCGCCTCCAGGTTTGCCAGGCGCGTTCTTTGCACATGGTGAATATTTTTTGCTTTTCACTGTCAGAAAACGACGGATAAAGCCAATCATAGGCAATATGCGCGCACTTTGAAAACGAGAGTCCGGCTTCATCGCCCCATTTGGCATTGACAGAGGTGACATCATCATCGTCGGTGGGCCATGTCGCGATCTCTAAAAAGATTTTTTTTGCAGCATCACTATAGCGGGAATCCTCGGTCATAAGAAAACCCAGGGCCAGATCCATGAGCGCACCATTGATGTATTTTCTAAAGTATTGAAAGTATCGAACATATTCCATGCGTCTGGCTGAACGGTCTTTTATAAGGTGATAAGCGGGGTATTCGGGGATGCCGATATTCAAGGCTTTTTCTGCTGCCTGTTTGCAGGCCTGCCAGGATTTTTTGCGGCTGGAGCCAAGTGTTGAACGAATTTCGTCCAGCTTGTATTTCGGATATAGAATACGGGGTCGCTCGACAGGTACGCTTTTCAATAAGACTCTTGGATCGATCCAGGGGAGATCGACTGCTTCGGGACGGATGGTATATGATTGCATTCCCCGTCGTGCGATCTCTTTACCCGACTCATCCAGGGCAAGGACATCCCATTGGTAACGGCCGGAAGGAAAAACCTGGTCTGGCAGATGAACCGGATCAGGATCGATGGTCTTTGTATAGACATTGGTACCTGACTGATCTTTTATGATAATCCGGTAAGCGTTGGCTTGCTCGCAAGGTAACCAGGCCAGACCTACCGGTGTGATTGCTACCTGTACTCCGTCACCTGGTCTTGGAAAGAGCATCTTGTCCGATGTTTTTTCCTGCAAAAATTTGGCATCAGCACTGGATCGGGCACGACCGCACCTGAATGTCAAGCCCAGTCCGGCTGCTGTGCTGCTTTTGATAAAATTGCGTCTGTCCATAATGACTCCGAATGGTTTGTCTGAAATATGTAAAAAATTTTCTTTTTTTGCAAAACGTTTATTTAACGCAGAGTTTTGAGAACGCAAAGCACAGAGCACAAAGAAAGGAAAAGCACAACAAGACCCAAATTTTTTAATATAACCCAAAAATCGGTTTTTAATGTTTTCTCTGCGCAGTTCTGCTCTCCCGGCAGCCTTTGCGTTTAACGAGCAAAATATCCCGGGGGCTCACACGTCTCTTTTGTGGCTAAAATATAATTATTTAATCACCTGTAAGCAAGAAAACAATAACAACACCAAACAGAACAAGGATAAACACCCATTGAGTCAATAGCCAAAAAATGTTTTGCGTCTCAAACCTCAAACCATAATTTGTAGAAAAGGGTTATAGCGAGTGAGTTTAAGTTGATAATAATCGAATTTCTGTTTATCTTTATACAAAAGCTTTGAAACAGAGCTATTTTTTTCAACTCTTTTCATCATACCAATACAGGGATCTATGTCAAAATTTATCATCGGACAGCGCTATATCAGCAGTATGGAACCAGAGCTGGGATTGGGTATTGTCACAGATACCGATCAACGCACAGTGCGTATTCGTTTTCCTGCCACAGATCATGAACGTCAATATGCGATTGCTTCGGCCCCTCTCACCCGGGTAAAGTTCAAACCCGGCGATGAGATCCATTCTAGACAGGGAGAGCGGTTTGTTGTGCATAATGTCAAAGAGATCGAGGAACTTTTGGTCTATCAGGGAGCTGATCAGCAACTCCCTGAAAAAGATCTTGCAGATACATTGAGCTTTACTTCTCCTTTGACCCGGCTGCTGGCAGGCCATGTGGATTCACAAAGTGATTATCGATTGCGCTTGCAGGCGCATAAGCTAAAGTCCGAGATCCTGCATTCTCGCGTCAGAGGATTTACCGGCGGACGCATCGAGTTGATTCCTCATCAGCTCTATGTTGCACATCAGGTCACGCAACGGCAAATTCCAAGAGTGCTTCTTTCAGACCAGGTGGGCCTGGGCAAAACGATCGAGGCGGGACTGATCATACACCGTCTTTTATTGAGCGGACGGATCAGCCGGGTAATAATTCTGGTTCCTGATTCGCTGGTGCATCAATGGTTCATTGAGCTGTATCGCCGGTTTAACCTTGTTTTCAGAATTTACGACCGTGAATATTGCGAATCTTTGTCTGAAACTGCAGAGGGTGAAAATATTTTTTTACAGGATCAGTGGATATTGAGCAGCCTCGATTTTCTCGCGGCCGCTCCCCAGTGGCAACAGCAAGCCATTGCATCCGAATGGGATATGATGGTCGTGGATGAAGCGCATCATCTCACTGAAGAGAGTGATGCCTATAGATTTATTATGGAATTGGGCAAAGACACCCCGGGAATGTTATTGCTGACCGCCACCCCAGAGTTACATGGGTTATCCGGTCATTTTTCCCGTTTACGTCTTTTGGATCCGGCTCGGTATCACGATTTTAAAGCATTCAAAATGCAGGAAAAAGAGTACTCTAAAATTGCATCCATGGCCAACAAGATTCTCGACCATCAGGTTCTGCAAGCACACGAAAAGCGGACTCTTGTTCAACTCTTGCCCGAGTATGCCGAGGCCATCGAGACAGGTTTGCAAGATGATTCGAACCGTTCCCAGCTCATCGAGCGACTCATCGACCAGCACGGCATGGGCCGGGTGCTATTTCGCAATACACGGTCAGTGGTTTCCGGATTTCCCAACCGTGAGATTCATTTGATACCCTTACAGGCAGAGGATTCCGTGCGGGAAAGAATCGATCAACAGCTTTTGCAACCTGAACTCGCGCCACAATTTAATGATGATCCACGACTGGACTGGTTGGCCTCATATCTCAAGCACAATCGTCAAAAAAAAATCCTCTTGATATGCCGCTCTATTGCCACCGTCTATGCACTCGCTGAAACCCTTCCGCATCGAATTAACATCCCGTTTGCTCTGTTTCATGAGCAGCTTTCGATTTTACAGCGGGATCGCCATGCTGCCTGGTTTGCCGATCCCGAAGGTGCCCAGATTCTTATCTGTTCTGAAATCGGCAGCGAAGGTCGGAATTTTCAGTTTGCGCAGGATCTGGTTCTCTTTGATCTGCCTCTTGATCCTGAATTGCTGGAACAGCGTATCGGCCGTCTGGATCGAATCGGTCAAAAACACACCATACATATTCATGTGCCCTATATCAAAGACTCCTTGTTAGAGATCCTGGTCCGGTGGTATCATGAAGGAATGAATGGATTCAAAGAGACGATCCCGGGTGCTTTTCAAATCGATCAGGAAATGGGTCCTCGAGTGAGAGCATTGATAGATAGAAAAGATCTATCCGGACTCGATGCCGTGGTCAAAGAAACGGCTGCCCTGCATAAGCAACTGATCCAGCAATTGCAGGAGGGAAGGGACCGGTTGCTGGAATTGCACTCTTTTGACGCGCAAATCGCCGCAGATTTGGTCGCTGATATTAAAGCACAAGATCAATCGCAGCAAATAGACCGATTTCTTTTGCAACTGTTCGATCGCTATGAAATTCATGCTCAGGAATTCCGGTCGCGCACCATGATGCTCAATTTTGAGATGCTCTCGACACCTCATTTCCCCAGGCCGCCTATTCGCAAAGAAGATGAATTTCCCGCGACATTCGACCGCCGGGTCGCTTTGGAGCGCGAGGAAGTCGAGTTTTTCAGTCAGGATCATCCTATGGTCATTGGTGCCATCGATGCCTTGTTGGGGAGTGAAACCGGTAACAGCACCCTGGCCTGGTGGGATGATGACCTAAAAGAATCGTTATGGCTGGAAACAGTCTTTGTCATCGAATGTGTGGCTCCTGCACGATTGCATGTCGACCGCTTTCTTCCTCCGACACCTATACGTGTGATGATCGACCACAAGATGCAGGATTTGACCCCTAAAATAAAGGTCAAGGTGCTCGAGAAAAAATTAAAGAACGCCCGCAAGCATGATATTCTCGACAATCCGGATATCCGACAGCACCTTTTACCCGGGATGCTTAAACAATGCCAAAAACGAGCCAATATTCGACAGAAAGCCATGATTGAAAAGGGCCTTAATGAAATGCGCGAGATCTATAATGTCGAAATTGAGCGCTTGTTGGCTCTAAAGCGAGTCAATCCCAATATTCGAAGCGAGGAAATCCAAGCCTGGCAACTCGAACAAAAGGAACTGGAAACGAGCCTTTCTTCAGCCAGGTTGCGGCTCGATGCTGTAAGATGTATTATCCGGGGCCCTCAGGTGATGAGTGCCAATCGATCTCATGCTAAATTATAAGAACCCGGTCAAAACACTCTTTCATTCGATGTGTATCTTGATTCTAGTAAGAATGTGAAACAATTTTACAGGAAAAGACGTTCTATTATTTAGAATCCTATAGTAAATTCACCCTCCAGACTGATATAGATCACATAAAATGTAAATATTTGGGCTTTAGTACATTTTTATGTTGTTTTATTGCTGAGAAATATGGATTTTATTTATAACCCGCCAGTCAGTCATACTTGCAACTTTTGCATGGGGTTAGGAGATCATCCTTTCAGAATAAAGTCTTACCAGGCGACTAGGTCATTGAAGTAACGATTCATAAACCTTTTTAGCATAAATTATCCCGGGAATCGACCTTACACTTGAGGCAGGCCGACCTCGGCTAGTCTTTTTAATGACAAATATGGCTAAATATTTACTCTCTTTCTATTAATTCAAGGAGCAAAGCATGAACATTTATATCGGGAACCTTTCCCGGGACGTCAATGAACAAGAGCTGCAGGAAGAATTTGAAGCATTTGGCGAGGTGAAAACTGCCAAAGTGATCAAAGAACCTGAAAGTGGTATTTCCAGAGGATTTGGATTTGTCGAAATGCCAAATAATTCAGAAGCTGACGCTGCAATCAAGGGATTGAATGGCAAGCAGGTCAAAGGCCAACGACTTAAAATCAGTGAAGCACATTCTCGTACTGATAAAAAAAGAGGTGGCGGTAGCAGAGGCGGAGGAGCTCGGCGCGGCGGTGGTGGTTTTGGCCAATATCGAGGAAGCGGTCGCTATCGCGGTAGTGGTCCTTTTCGTGGAGGGGGTTCTGATCGCTGAAAGACAGTGTCGATAATACCGTAAATATTTTGCCGGTACGTCTTTCGCACCGGCAAAAGTGCCGCTATCACAATCCGAACTCGTTCCTGCCATGCTTGATGTTGGTTTGTTGAATAAAGAGCGAAATGATTTAACTCGCTGTTCTTAAAATGGACAACCAACCCATACTCTACAATGCTTTGTTTATTCCTGAGGATGCAACCGCTATTCTTTTGGGCTCTCGCCAGTGCCTCCTCTATACTATCAACGAGGAAATAAATCATCGATTTTTTTTTGATGGAATATATGATGTTTTATGCAACTGGGAACATTGATCTTAAAATCAATTTTTTCCCTTGTTGCACACTTTTGTTTTCATTACATTACATCGCTAAAGCGTTCATTTTACCTGACTCAGGAACCCCATTATGAAGAAAATCGTCGCTTTTGCTGTTCTGTTTTTGATGGTTATGACAGTGCTCAACTGTCAAAAAGAAAACCAGATTTACGAGGCAGATCTCATTATCTATGGTGGCACCTCTGCCGGGGTCATGGCTGCGGTGCAGGCTGCCAAAATGGAACGGTCAGTGATCATTGTAGGACCCGATAAACATCTGGGCGGACTTTCCTCCGGCGGACTCGGCTTTACCGATGTCGGCCGTACCGGCGCTATCGGTGGACTCGCCAGGGATTTTTACAAACGGGTTTATCAGCATTACAACCAACCCGGAGCCTGGAAATGGCAAAAACGCGAGGAATTCGGCAATGTGGGACAGGGTGCCAAAGCCTTTAACGACGAAGAAAAAGTGGGCTGGCTGTTCGAACCGCATGTGGCAGAAAAGATTTTCGATGGTTATGTAGAGGAATTCGACATTCCGGTCTATTGCGAAGAGTGGTTGGATCGGGAGCAGGGCGTGCAGCTCAAAGATGGACGCGTCACGACCATTACCATGCTGAGCGGCAAGACATTCAAGGGCAGGATCTTTATGGATGCCACATATGAAGGCGATCTCATGGCTGCTGCAAGAGTATCCTATCATGTGGGACGCGAATCCAACAGTGTCTATGGCGAGACCTGGAACGGCGTACAAAAAGGCGTGTTTCATCATGGCCATCATTTCTGGATGGATATCAGTCCGTATAACGAGCCCGATGATCCCTCCAGCGGCGTGCTGCCACGGATCTCTACCGAACCTCCGGGAGAACAGGGCGAGGGAGACCACCGCGTGCAGGCTTTTTGCTATCGCATGTGCCTGTCCAATCACCCGGAAAACCTCGTGCCCTTTCCCAAGCCCGAGGGATACGATCCCGATCAATACGAGTTGCTCGTGCGCGTACTGGATTCAGGATGGGACGCGACATTCAACAAGTTCGATCTCATTCCCAATCGCAAGACCGATACCAACAACCATGGTCCGTTCAGCACCGACAATATCGGCATGAATTATGATTATCCGGAAGCGTCCTATGAGAGGCGGGCCGAGATTCTCAAAGAACATGAAACTTATCAAAAAGGCTTGATGTATTTTTACGCCAATGATCCGCGGGTGCCCAAAGATATTCAAAAAAAGATGAACACCTGGGGACTGGCTGCAGACGAGTTTACGGATAACGGTAACTGGCCGCACCAGATCTATGTGCGTGAAGCCCGGCGCATGATCGGTGACTATGTGATGACCGAACACGATGTGCTCGGCACGCGTCCCGTTCCCGAATCTGTGGGCATGGGATCGTATACGCTGGACTCACACAATGTTCAGCGCTATATCACAAAAGAAAGCACGGTACAGAACGAAGGCGACATCGGGGTACATGTGCCCAAGCCGTATCAGATCGCCTATGGCTCGCTCGTGCCTGAAAAAGAAGAGTGCACCAATCTGCTGGTACCGGTCTGCGTGTCGAGCTCGCATATTGCTTTCGGGTCCATCCGTATGGAACCGGTATTTATGGTCTTGGGCCAGAGTGCAGCCACCGCCGCGGTTTTGGCCATCGAAAACGACATTGCCGTGCAGGATGTGAATTACGACGTGCTCAAAGAGCGCCTGCTGGCGGATAAACAGAGGATCTTTTAATCATTTGATGCTGGATAAACGAAGAATTAAGAATGCAGAATTGACAATGAATTTGCCCCACTAATTCTTAATTCCCAATTCATTTTGGCATTAAAAATTACATGACATATATCAAAACAGAGAAAGAGTATGGAAAACGATAATACATCTCCAGAGCTATTAGCCGAAACAAGCCTGGAGCAGCTTCCACAGTCTATGCAAGAGGCCGCGGCAAGAGCAGAGTGGACCTCTTTGATGCCGGTACAATCCAAGGCTATCCCTTATTTGCGTGCCAACAGAAACATGATGGTGCAGGCGCGTACCGGGAGTGGCAAGACAGGCGCGTTTTTGCTGCCTATGCTGGAAATGCTCGATCCCCAAAAGAGTGTGGCTCAGGCCCTGGTGCTGGTGCCGACACGTGAGCTGGCCAGGCAGGTCGAGAGCGTGGCAGAGCTGATCTGTCAACCAACCGGATTTCGTACCGTCGCGGTATATGGCGGTGTCGGCTATGGCAACCAGATCAAGGCCCTGAAACAGGGCGCCCATATCATCGTGGGTACTCCCGGCCGTGTGCTGGATCATCTGCTCAAAGGCACTATGAATCTGGATAAAATCCGCATGCTGATTTTTGACGAGGCAGACCGTATGCTCTCGATGGGATTTTATCCGGATATGAAAAAGATCAAGAACTATTTGCCCGACCGGTCCATACACAGCTGCCTGTTTTCGGCCACGTTTCCGTCCCAGGTCAAATATACCGCCAATGAGTTCATCAGGAATCCAGAGTTCATCTCGCTCAGCGAAGGCCAGGTACATGTCACCGACACCGAGCATGTGTTCTATACCGTTCCGGGCATGGACAAAGACCGCAGTCTCGTCCGTGTCATTGAAATCGAGAATCCCACGTCAGCCATCATCTTTTGCAACACCAAGGCCGAGGTGCATTATGTGACCGTGGTGCTGCAAAAGTTCGGCTATGATGCCGACGAGCTGACCTCGGATCTGGCCCAGTCCGGTCGCGAGCGCGTGCTCGATCGTGTGCGCCGGCGGCAATTGCGTTTTCTCGTGGCCACGGATGTGGCGGCACGCGGACTGGATCTGCCCGAGCTGTCGCATGTGATCCAGTACGAGCCGCCCGAGGATTTTGAAGCGTATATCCACCGCGCCGGTCGCACCGGACGCGCCGGTGCCGCTGGTGTGGCCATCTCGCTGGTCAACAATGTGGAGCGCTTTGCTCTGGACCGCATCGCCAAACGTTATGACATCGACATGCATGAGCGCGAGCTGCCCGGAGACGAAAACGTGCAACAGATCGTTTCCGAGCGCCTCACCGCACTGCTGGAAGCCCGCCTGCGCGAGCGCAACAAACTGCAGGCCGAACGCAGCAAACGCTTTGTTCCCCTGGCGCGTGAGCTGGCCGAAAGCGAAGATGAAACTGCGATTATTGCCATGCTTTTGGATGATTATTATCAGCAGCTGTTGCACTCTGCGCCTCCTGGCCCTATTCCCGAACCCGAGTCCGCCACCGATCGCAAACCCCCGAAACCGCGGTCAACCAACAGCGGGGGACGGCAACGACGACGATCGAAAAGCAGTGACAGAAGGGGGAAAAGGCGGGAGTCTTGATGTCGAGTCCCGGGGTCGGACCTCAGCAGTTATATATAAACAATGGGTTAGGATATGTGAAGGTTCATTTGAACCGGTTTAATGGCTTTTTTTGCCCTCTCTGAAAGGGCTTTTTCTATTGATGGAACGCCTTGATGTTCATCCTTGAAAACAAGTATCTTTATATTAGGCTAATCATCGAGCCTTTGATGTGCGTTTTGACAGGGTACCGTTCCGGCACTGTCCCCGCATCCCGCATCGATCTCCTGGTATTCCCGTACCTTACTTTGATTCGCTCGATCGTCATGATATTTCACATCGACGAGGTTCGATCAGAGACAGGTGCGGGACGATCGTGCCTCGCTTTCTTTTTTATATAGCTTTTCTGCGTCTGTCCTCTGACATCTGACATCTGACGTCTCACGTCTCACCTCTGATCGTCAAAAAAGGGCCGATTCAGACGAACTCGCCATCTCCGGGTGCCAAAATTTCTTTTTTTTCTCTTGCAAAAAAGCGCAAAATTTCGTTTAATAGAACAATACAATTTTCAAGCATCTGCAACCCGGTCAGGCAACCAAGCGACTCATATCGATCAGAGGGGAGGTATGACAGACATGCAAGGCTCAGAGACAGATTCAGGGAGATCTGTTTTTGGGCCTTTTTGTGTTTAAAGGTGATCCAGGGGACTGTGAACCGCGAGTCCCCCGCGGTTGAGGACGTGGGTATAGATCATGGTGGTGATGACATCGCTATGCCCCAACAGCTCCTGGATGGTCCGGATATCATAGCCAATTTCCAGAAGATGAGTGGCAAAGGAATGGCACAGGGTATGGCACCCAGCGTGTTTTTGAATATTGGTTTGGCGCACAGCTCGTTTGACTGCTTTTTGCAGGACCGATTCATCCAGGTGATGTCGGCGTCTGATTCCGGAGCGTGGATCTGTGGAAATCTGAGACGCCGGAAAAACATATTGCCAGGCCCACTCTTTTGCGGCATGTTTATATTTGCGTACCAGGGCAAACGGCAGCTCGACAGAGCCATAGCCCTGTTTGAGATCTTGTTCATGCAAAATCTTTACTTGCTGAATGTGCAATTTCAAATCGGAAATAACAGAATCGGGCAGCATGGTCAGGCGATCTTTATCTCCTTTGCCGGAACGAACACAGATCTGTTTGGAGGTAAAATCGATATCCTTGACGCGAGGCGCAGGCACTCCATGAGCCGGAGCCCGCTGCCATAGAGCAAGGAAGCCATGAGCCAGTCGCGACCTTTTAATTGCTGAAGCAGTCGTCCTACCTCCTGTCGGGTCAAAACGACTGACAGATGGCGCGGTTTTTTGGCCCAATGGATATCCCGGAATTCGCCGGGCTCGATATGCAGCACATTTTTATAGAGAAATACGATGGCATTGAGGGCCTGGTTTTGGGTAGAAGCTGCGACATGAGCATCGCGGGCCAGATGAGTGAGGAATTGGCTGATTTCGGACCCTCCCATATCGCGGGGATGTTGCTTGTTATGATAGATAATAAAACGAGTGATCCAATGGAGATACGCTTTTTCTGTCTTGAGGCTATAGTGTTTGGCACGAAGGACATCTCGAACCTGATCGAGCAACTTTTTTTCGGCCATAACGAGTCTCCCCTGTTGAGCAGCACCAAAAGGTATCTTTTTGTACA
>CAYNUX010000060.1:0-13336 GCA_964400115.1 uncultured Cytophagia bacterium | reverse complement strand
GACAGGCCCCGCAACAACGGGTAATCCGGTCGCATCGGCAACAAACTGGTTCAGTAAATCATTTTGTGAACCTCCGCCGACGATATGCAAAACATCGATGGAGACATTGCTCACCACATTGAGCTGATCAATAATGAAACGATACTTTAAGGCGAGACTTTCCAGAATGCAACGGGCCAATGCGCCTTTTGAACCAGGAACCGTTTGCCCGGTTTCACGGCAATAACTATATATGGCTTCCGGCATATCAGGAGGATTGAGAAACCTGGAATCATCCGGATCGATGATAGCGGTAAAGGGCCGTGCGTTTTGGGCGAGTCCGACAATCTCTGTATAATCGAGTTCCTCTCCTTGTTTCATCCAGCTGGCACGAGTTCGTTGTAAAAGCCAAAGTCCCATGATATTGCGCAAAAACCGTATTGTACGATCGACACCCCCTTCGTTCGTAAAATTCCCTGCCAGGGAATTCTCATTGATAATGGGTTCTTTTATTTCAATACCCATGAGAGACCATGTTCCGGAACTCAGGTAGGCCCAATTTTCGCCTTTTGCAGGTACTGCCGCGACAGCGCTCGCGGTGTCGTGACTTGCAGGAGCGATGATGGGTACAGCAGGCATATTAATCTCTGTTTGAATTGAAGGCAAAAGGGTTCCGATTTGAGTACCCGGCAGTACAATCGGCGCCATGATATCTACGGGTAACCCGAGTTTGGCAAATATTTCCGGCTCCCATTTTCGGGATTTTGCATTCAAGAGCTGTGAGGTCGAGGCAATAGAATATTCAGAACATTTTTCACCAGTGAGAAGAAAATGAAAAAGATCGGGCATAAACAAAAGCCGCTGGCTAATATCAAGCCAGGGATGATTGTTTCTTACCATACTGAAAAGCTGAAAAAGAGAATTGAACTGCATAAACTGTATACCCGTAACAGCATAGATCTCGGCTTTGGGCATCAGTCCGTACGCAATATCCATAATCCCATCAGTACGGGAATCGCGATAAGCATAAGGATGGCCAATAAGAGCATCGGAACGACCGATCAGCCCAAAATCAACGCCCCATGTATCAACACCGATTCCCTGAATTTCCCGGGTATTTTGCAAAGCGACAACTCTAAGCCCTTTCTTAATCTCGAAAAAAAGGCCCGGCAAATCCCAGTGCAAATGGCCCATCATATTGACAAGTCGGTTTTCGAACCTGTGCACAGGTTGCAGTTCAATACGATCAGACACAGTGGCCTTTATCACACGACCGCTTTCAGCTCCCAAATCAATGGCTACAAATGTCTTGCCTTGCACATTGGCCTCCCTTATACTCGTGTTGTGGATAGTTTTAATTGAATACGGGTTTGGTTTCTCCTCTTGTGTGACCATAGTCCATAACCGGGGTGCTCACCTTGCTATTGAGCGATCAGCTCTTTTACCCCCTGGCTCAGCTTTTCCTCGGAAGATTCTCCAGAGCCGATGGCATACATTCGAACGATACCTTCCCGATCGATCAATACCATATGAGGAATACCCGATACACCATAAGCCATGCTATTCTGCAATCCGTTTTGTTGATCAGCGATTGCATAGGGAAAAGGAATATCGTGATATCGCTTGAATTCTTTTATCAGTTCCACTTCTCTTTCAGACTCGATATCCTTTTCCTGATAACCTAACTGATTGAAAAATCCATAATATCGGGTAACCCCAATAATTTCAAATCCTTGATCGTGATACTCTGCATAAAGAGAAAGAAGATGCGGGAACATGGCCCGGCAGGGACCGCACCAGGGCGCCCAAAAATCCAGCAAGACCACCTTGCCCTTAAAATCTTCCAACGTCACGGGTGCAGAATCGATCCACAGATCAACATTCAGAGACGGAACAGGCCTGCCGATAATATCGAACAAATTTTGCTTGGCAAGAATTCGTCCCATAGCTTGTTGGTCATCACCATACCGGATTTTCAAGGTATCCAACCATTTTTGCGCAGCCTCTTTTTTATTCACTTCCCACAACAATTCAGCACGATCCAATGCCAGACGCAGCGTTTTTTCCGCCGGAAGTTTGGCAAGCGCCTCATCGGCAATGGCCAGGGCTCCTTCATAGTCGTTAATGTTTCGATATCCATGAAACAAATAATAATAATATTGATCTGCTTTTTCAGGATCCATTTCCAGGAGATAATCGCGCAGCAATTTTTCAGCGTTAAAAATCTGATTTTCCATCCAATAGGTTTCAAAAAGCATAACAAGGGCATCCTGGGAAGAATCGACTTTGATCAGCCGTTCGAGCACACTGATGGCGGAATCGAGTTTGCCAGCAGTATAATAAAGCTTTGCAGCTGCAAAAAGATCATTCTGCGGAACTTTATGTGGATCCAGTTCATCCACATAATCGAGCGCCAGGTTTTTTTGTGCTGACTTTAGACTATCCATATCAGCACCACCGCTTTGCCGGCCATTGATAAGCAAACTATCGACTTGCGCTGCTTTTTGTTGTAAATTTGCTTCAGGGCTCTCCCCACATCCCATGATTGCAGCAACCACTATAAATAAAAAAAAAGTTGTTTTCATCACTTTCCTCACCACGTTAAGGCCCCCGAGAGATTATTGTGAACGCTTTTTTCACGTATATGACCTCACTGTTGTAAAAAAAATAATTGTGATAATATTTTTCCTTAAAAATAATCGATTTATGTATTTTCAAAACTAAACCCTCATAACAGGTCCTCCTTGCAAATGATTTCATGGAAACCGGAACGCAGAGAAAGATAAATATTGATAAAACTTGCACCTATGATACCACATAATTCAAACAAGATTGTGTTGTTTATAAATATTTTAATTTGCTAACACGATTCATCAACCAAAAACCATTCTATTTTGGTTTAGACTAAAATATAAAACTATGATCAGATGATCAAATGGAAAATTATTAAAAATGAGCCACAGCCACAGGGAACGGCAACGAAAAAAGATTAAACGCCTTCCTGCGAGAATGGAAACAATGGATAGTCAAAATGGTTTTACCCCTGTCCCTATTCTGATTCCGACTCGGTGGTGGAAATATTTTGCAACATTTTATCAGTGATCCCTTCAAACGTTTTTGCAGATTGGGATTTTCCATAAAAATAAACAAAAGGTTTGCCTTCATCACTGGCATTTACAATATCCTGTTCCAGGGGAATGCGGCCCAGGAAAGGAACGTTCATTTCCGAGGCCATGACCTCGCCTCCGCCCTTTTTAAAGATATCGACGGTCTCTCCGCAATGGGGACAGACAAAACCGCTCATATTTTCAATCACACCGAGGACAGGCAAATTCAGTTTTTCACAAAATCGCACCGAGCGTCTCACATCAGAAATAGAGATATCCTGTGGCGTTGTAACAATGACTGCGCCATCAAGTTTTTCAATCGTCTGAACCACTGACAGGGGTTCGTCACCGGTTCCGGGAGGGCTGTCGAGGATCAAAAAGTCGAGTTCGCCCCATTTTACATCTTTGATAAGTTGCTTAATCGCTCCCATTTTCATGGGTCCGCGCCAAATCACCGCATCATCAGCTCCTTTGAGCAATAATCCCAAAGACATGATCCGCAGATTTTCGCCGAAACCCAAAGGAATGATTTTATTTTGTTCATCGAGTTCGATGGGTTTGTTTTCTAACCCCATGATTTTGGGAATACTGGGCCCATGGAAATCGATATCTATTAATCCTGTTTTATGACCATTTAGGGAGAGTAAAGTAGCCAGATTGGCGGCGATAGTGGATTTTCCCACCCCACCTTTTCCCGACATGACAAGTATTTTGTGCTTTATACGATCCAGGGTTTTTTCCAGTTCGATCTTTTCGAGTTGTTCATCAAATTGTTGACTGTTTTGCAATGTGAGCCTCCAAAAAAATATAGGTTAATATTTGAAAGAATAGAGCGAAAAAAATCAGTGTCAGGAATCGAATTCTGTTTCAGTACTAAACTAGCAAAGTTTTGATTTTTTGCAACAAAAATCTAGAGTATCTATGTCACTATTTATTCATTATTTGGAACAATTCCCATCCCAAAGCGTCTTAATTAATACCGTGTCGGAGCATCATAAAAATACTTTGTTTTCACATATTTTTTTCATAATTTTCAGTGTGTTATTAAAATAAATGTGAGGGATATCTTTTATGGCAGAGCAATTAAATGTAGATGTTGGCTCTGAAGTCGAATCAATGTGTACGAAATGCAAACTTGTGACTGTTCATGTTGTATCTGCAATAAAGGACGACAAGATCACAAAAGTGATGTGCAAATCATGTCTCAGTTCGCATCGATATCGTCCTGTCGATGAAGAAACCAAAGCAGAAATAGTCCAAAAGGCGCAAGAACGCAAACTTGTCGCCCAAAAAGCAGCACGCAAAAGAGCGGCGACCTCTGCAGCTCGCAAGTGGGAAAATCTTTTAACCAAAGTGCAAGACGAAGAGCAAGAACAAGAGCAAGACCCAACTGAATACTCTATCCAACAGACCTATGAAACAAATCAAATTATCAATCATACCAAATTTGGCAAAGGTGTGGTTGTCAAGATAATCGACGATAAAAAAGTGGATATTGTTTTTGAAGATGGTATTCGTACCATGGCACAAAACTATTAGGTCTAATGCTTTGACAAAAAGGGGTTGAATCGTTGTATTCAGCCCTTTTTTCATTTAGCCAATTTCCCACTTTTTTTTTCCGCTCTGGCAAAGTCTTTAGGTGTTGATAGTTGGCGAGGACGTAAAAAGGTTACGATGAGCACCCGGCGTTTAAGAGTATCGGGCAGGCATGGGGAAATAGTCCTGACTCATGGATGCAAAAAAGAGTTGTGAAATGGACAAGATTATCAGGCTTGTCCATTTCCCTACCTGTTACACCATGACTTGGGTAGCACAATTATCTGCGTTTTTCAGGGATGCGAGCAGCTTTGCCTCGCAAACCGCGCAAATAATACAACTTTGCACGACGGACGCGTCCTTCTCGCAGACGCTCGATTCGAGCGATATTGGGTGAATGGAGTGGAAAGATCCTTTCTACCCCAATACCTTCAGAAATTTTGCGAACCATAAAACTTTCGTTCATGCCATCGCCACGCCGGTTAATTACGACGCCTTCAAACACCTGAATACGTTCTTTGTCACCTTCGACAACCTTAACATGAACAGCTACAGTATCCCCCGGATTGAATTCCGGCAGGTCACTTTGTAACTGAGCAGCTGCTACTAGATCGATCTTGTTCATTTAATTTGCCTCCCGAAACAAGAGAGTTTATCACTATTCTTTATATTTATCATATAAATCTTTACGTCTGGCCCGAGTAATTTCAATTGCCTTTTCATGGCGCCACGTTTCGATTGCCGCGTGGTTGCCAGATCGAAGAATATCGGGAATCGACATCCCGCGAAATTCAGCAGGCCGCGTATAATGCGGATGGTCCAGAATTCCGGTTTGAAAGGAATCGGTATCCGCGGAATCTATGTCGTTCAAAGTCCCTGGAAGAAGCCGGGTCACAGCATCGATAATCACTGCCGCAGCCAATTCACCGCCGGTTAAAACATAATCTCCGATGGATATCTCTTCTCCTACCAGCTCATCGATCACGCGTTGATCAATGCCTTTATAATGTCCGCAAAGCAGAAAAAGGGTCGAGCGGAACGACATTTCGGTCGCCCCTTTTTGATTAAAGGGTATCCCCCCTGCACTCATCAACGTCAAAGAAATATCATTGCCGACGGCAAAAGATTCGCGTACATGTTCGACGCAGCGAAAGATGGGCTCGGGTTTGAGTACCATGCCGGCGCCACCGCCATAAGGATAATCGTCGATCTTTTGGTGTTTGTCAGTTGCATAATCCCGCAGGTTGTGGATATGTACATTAATGATGCCACGATTCTGCGCCCTTGACAGGATACTCTCATTTAACGGGCTATAAAGAATCTCCGGGACTCCGGAAAGTACATGTATATCCAGTCTGACCTCCCCAATTCCTATTCCAAAAGACCGGGAACATCGGCAATCGTGATGGTCCCTTTTTCAATGTCCATATTCAGAATCCATTCCGGTACAGCCGGCACAAGAGTTTCCTTGTCATCATCAGGATTCAAAAAGACATAGACATCCTGACCAGGATTACTGATAATGTCATTCAAAGTCCCGAGAAAAGTTCCGTCGGGTAAAAAGCCCTTTAAGCCCATAAGCTCGTAATAATAGAATTGACCTTCAGGCAATTCTCGAACCCATTCTCTAGGAATTTCAACACCGTATTGCCGCCAATGTTCGGCCTGATTACGGTCATCAATTCCTTTTAGCTTTAGCAAGACATAATCGTTGCTCACCTGTGCCTTATCGATCTCAAAGCGAGTTCGCTTATCGTCAACAGTCAAATAAAGCTCTGACAATTCTTGAAATCGCATAGGCTCATCGGTCAGAGGTCTGATTTTCAAAGTTCCTTTAATGCCGTGCGGTTTTGTTACGATTCCGATCACGACATATTCAGGAAGAGAGTTGTTTTCCGAAAGCGAGTGATGCATCGACCTCAAGCCTGTTCTTCAGACTCGTTGGATTCTTCTTTAGATTCTTCTTTAGACTCTTCAGCGACAGGTTCACTTTCCTCTTGAGGTTGAGGCTCAGCTTCTTCGGCTGATTCTTTGCTTTCGGTTTCTTTGGGACCTTGTCGTTTTAACATAGCGACGCGAGCTTCCTGGCGTTTGCGTTCCTGCTCCAGGAAGACGTGACGTTTTTCCATCTCTTGGGCGATCTGCTCCTCATCGAGGCCTCGTTGTTGCATGCCCCATTCCATCATGATACCTTGACGGCGGAACAAGCTTTTAACGGTATCGGACAATTCAGCACCCAGCTCTAACCATTTAAGAGCTTTTTCTTTGTCGATAACCAAATCAAACTGGTCGGGTAACGGATTATAATGTCCGATTTTTTCGATGTACTTGCCATCTCGTCGCAAGCGAGAATCCGTCGCCACGATACGGTAGAAAGGTTGCTTCTTTCTTCCCATACGGCGCAACCTTAGTTTAACTGCCAAATCTAAAACCCTCCTGTTAATCTTAAAAGCCAAATGGCATTTTTAGTTTTTGGCGAGAGCCACCTCGCTGCATCTGTTTCATCATTTTATTTAACATATTATATTGATTGATCAACCGGTTAACATCCTGAACAGACGTGCCGCTCCCCCTGGCGATACGTTTGCGCCGACTGCCGTTCAAAATTTGAGGACGTTGGCGCTCCTGGAGTGTCATGGAATTGATAATAGCTTCTGCCAGTACCAAAGACCGGTCATCGACCTGAACACCTTTGAGCATTTTATTGGCACCAGGCAACATCCCCAGCACATCCTGCAAAGGCCCCATTTTCTTGATTTGTTGCAGCTGATCCATAAAATCTTCCAAAGAAAATTCTTTTTCGCGTAATTTGCGCTGGAGTTCAAGAGCCTTTTTTTCATCAATGTTTTCCTGAGCCTTTTCAACCAAAGAGACCACATCACCCATACCTAAAATACGGGAGGCAATACGGTCAGGATGAAAAGGTTCAATCTGATCCAATTTCTCTCCGACACTGAGAAATTTTATGGGTTTCTGGGTAACAGACCGAATAGATAAAGCAGCACCACCGCGTGCATCACCATCCATTTTGGTCAACACCACACCATCAAAATCGAGGTGTTCGGAAAAGGTTTTGGACGTATTGACTGCATCCTGACCTGTCATTCCATCGGCAACAAACAGCGTCTCTGATGGGTTAAAGGTTTTTTTCAGAATTTTTAATTCGTCCATCATCTGTTCATCCAGGGCCAACCGGCCGGCAGTGTCGATGATCGCCATATCGATCATATGCTGACGAGCGTAATCTATGGCGCCGTGCACAATCTTGACCACATCCCTGCCCTCTTGTTCCCAAACCGGAACATCCAACTGTTTCCCAACCACTTTGAGCTGTTCGATGGCTGCAGGACGATAAATATCCGCGGCAATCAGTAAGGGCTTGTGGCCCTTTTTGCGAAAATGGTTGGCCAGTTTTCCGGCAAACGTGGTTTTTCCCGAACCTTGCAACCCGCATAACAGGATCAGACTGGGCACCTGATTCGAAAATTTTATCGGCGCATGCTTTTCGCCCATAAGACGAACAAGCTCATCATGAATAATCTTGATGACTTGCTGCCCGGGCGTAATACTGCGTAATACTTGATGCCCTACAGCCTTTTCTTCAACGTGTTTTATGAAATCCTTGGCAACGCGATAATTAACATCCGCTTCCAATAAAACACGCCGTACCTGGCGCATGGAATCAGCGATATTCTTTTCTGTAAGCTTGCCTTGACCCCGAAGGCGCTTGAATACCGTCTCGAATTTGTCTGTTATTTCCTGGAACATATTGCTAAAGTCCGATAATGTATAAAAAATATACCTTTATTGCAAGAATTTTTTAATCAAATATTTTGATCAATTCATCTTGTGGAAACTCAGGCATTAGAGATGATTTGCCATCACGTACCAGAACCAGAGGGTCTCCTTTTTTTGTAACCTTGCCTGCTTTGTTGGCAATCATACCCCGGACTTTAAGGTGGTGCAAAAGCGATTGAACATCCGAGGCAGGAACCAGAGCCAGCAATGACCCGGAAGATATACATCCAAGAGGATCGAGCTGATAATGATCGCATAACAGCTTTCCTTCCGGTAACTGCGGTATGTCATCTGCATTGACGGTTAACCCCCATCCGGTCTCTGACATCATCTCATGTATTGCCGTACCAATTCCCCCTTCGGTTGCATCATGAAAGGCATGGATACGTGCGTGCTTGCGACAGAGACGCACGGCTGGCAAGACACTGATACCCGGTCGGAATAAAAAATTCTGACAACGTTTGACAAATTCAGAACTAAAATACCCTTCGAGCTCTTTTTCTTTGTCTCTTGCGATAATAGACGTCGCTTCCAGGGGTATCTGGCCAATGACGATTAAGCGATCCCCCTCTTTGATCTCGTTTTTATTTATCAGATGTTCCTTTTGAGCCAACCCTAACATCTGACCCACCAGAATAGGATTTTTCACGCCCAGCGTTATCTCGGTATGCCCCCCGATATAGCTGATATTTTCTTTATCACATGTGTGATATATATCCTTGAATATTTCCTTTGCCATATTTTTTGTCGCTGTTTTTTCGGGCAACAAAAGCGTCGCGAGAAAATATTTTGGCTCTCCCCCCATGCAGGCAATATCATTGCTATTAACATGCACTGCATAATAACCGAGATGTTGGGTGGTAAACGTAATAGGATCGGTTTTAGCGATCAGATAGTGGTCTCCGATATCGATAACAGCGGCATCTTGGCCGATACCCGCCCCGACATGAATACCTTTACCCTGTTGATGAGTATACTGTTTTATCAACTCGGCCAGAAATTTGCTATCCAGCTTGCCTGGTAACAATTTTTCGAATTTTATTCCCATACAAGGCTCATCTGTTTGACTTGCATCCCATGATCCCCTGTCACCATAAAAAAAGCCAAAGAGACAGCTCTCTTTGGCTTGAAATCAATAAAAACAATTTTAATAGCCAAGGGTAAAGGTTTGACGATATATTTCATCAGGAGCAGTGGGATCACCAAATCCGAAATCGTTCCATTGGCTGATTCTGTTTACAATACACGACTCTAGGTTTTCATTATTCAGAGTCGAATTGATCATTTCAACCCAGGAAACCCGTCCTTCCGGATCGACCGCCATGCGAACCTCGATTTTACCGCGTAGTTTAGGAGATTCCCTCAAGGCCGACTTGTAACAATCTGTTATTGCCGGTCGATGTCGATTGATCACCGATTGCACGAAATCGGGTTTGCGGCGCAAGCGTTCTTTATCTTCTTCGGTAAGAGGTATATCGGGTTTTTCTTCAAGAGTAGAAGCAACCCGCTCAAAATCACCTGTTCGTTCCACATTTTCAAACTCGATGGGGGCTGCAGGTTGTAACGTACCGAGCAAATCATCTATGCTCATGGCACGTTCAGCTCGTCTTTGTCCTCTAACGACGCGATTGCCGGTGGGGCCATTTGTATTTCCTTTTCCATCTGTGCCGCCCCACCCCTTACCTTCCGGGCCTCTGGAAACTTGTACGGCATCCAAGGAGGCGAGTACCTGCCCAAGTCGCTGGCTTTCAGTTTCCCCGACAGAGCTGATATCGCTTACATAATCTTCAGGAACGTAACCGGTTCCAGAAGTCAACAGTCCCAAAAAGCCGACATTACCCACTTTTGAAGTAACATCAGCCATTGTACTGGAACGTCCGGCACCTCCGGATCGGCCGGCACTGGCCATTGCACCGGCTTCCGGTAAACTCGCCTCAGGCGAAGAAAATGGGCCTGCATCAGCACCAAACCCGGGTTGTGTTACCTCCCCTTGTTCCAATCCTCCGGGCTGTACCGGCGCAAACAAGACATCGCCCAGTTGTACGGGCTGTGAATCAATGACGTTGGATTGCGGAGGGGCAGGAAAAGGTGCCAGGTCTCTGTCTAACACTGTTTTTGCATATCGACGTTGGATATCAGAGATCATTTCCGGTTGAATCTGCAGAGGCACTTTGGATTTAAACAGAACAATCAAAATGATCTGAAGCAAAAGCACCGTTAGTACGGTCAGTAAAAATTTCCAATCCGTAAACTGTCCAAATGGTTTACGGAATTGTCTGGGAAATCCGCTTTGTGCTCCACTTGCTGCCACCATCATCCCAACCTTGAATTGATTTTCTGAATAAGATCTGTTCAACTTTTTAATGTAAACGTCGAAAATATAAAAGTCAAGTAATAACTGCGCATTAGCAGGTAAAACCAGACCATCACAGGGTTATATGCAAAGAGACCCCAAATGATCCCCAAAAAATTTTTTTTACAAATTTTTTGATAATAGCAATCCTTTTAGGGATTTACTTCAAGGGTCACCGGCTCTTTACCAGAAATAAACGCATTGTCCTCGTAAAAAACAAGATGATCGATCATAACAATCAATTTTCCGGAATTACTTTTCGTGCCTTGACGCCATTCAATATCTATAGTGTGGCGGCCAAAAGGAATATTTTCCATCCTGTACCAGGTCAGCCCAACAGGCATAGGATCAATCACAAAAGATCGAGTGGATAGCGGAGTAAATCCGACGATATGACGAACAAAAAGATCGATCCACTAATGGGCCCAGTGCTCTCTGTTGATAGAGACAGGATCATTTAATTGCAAAGCAGAGCGCAAATTTTCGAGCGCGGTATTTTGATCCCTGTTCATGGCACAGGCGAGTGTGATAACTTTTTGTGCCCGGGCCGGCAAATAAAGTTCATATTCTAGACTGTAATAACCGGCGGTATCGGTATTGGCATTCGAAAGATCATGATTTGATGCGATCGCCATTGTCAACCCGTTCTCGAAAGCGTTGGGAAAGACACTCTTATCCACTAACAACAAGGTATCCCCATAAAGCGTTGTCACTCTTTTGCCGGAAGGGTCTTCGCGCCAATCCCTGGACTGCCGGCTATCCCCTTTGATCATCAATGGGTAAGATACAGGAGAATCGGTCTTGTTGATCACCCTGATTCTGGAAACGACCACATCGTTCGAAAGCACACAAACCGTTTTTTCCTGGCGCACGGTATCGGATTCGCGAAACAGCTGGTGATGATCTGGATACCAAACCCGTACATGCCCATCTACCGCATTAAAAATATTACCCAGGTGATGCGTGGCATAAAAGAAAACCGAGTTTGAATCACAATAAACCGCCACATTATTCCCATGACCTGCGCTATGGCGATCCGTTCGATTGCCGACAAGATTTAAAAGATCCTCACCTTCGAACCCAAGGCTATACAGAGACGTGAGAATAAGGACGAAAAATATAGTTTGAATTTTCAACATTATGATATTTTATTTGCCTGAACCAGCCGTACAGGACCTACCAGTCCACTCGGGAGGGGTTCCTTTACGTTACTCCGGTCAATCCAAAATTTAGTCAAAGCATT
Organism: uncultured Cytophagia bacterium; assembly: GCA_964400115.1. Taxonomy (GTDB): domain Bacteria; phylum Zhuqueibacterota; class Zhuqueibacteria; order Residuimicrobiales; family Oceaniaggregativiventaceae; genus Oceaniaggregativivens. The sequence goes on along the minus strand of CAYNUX010000060.1, from coordinate 1,320 downwards.
ATCTACATTTAAAATATCGTTCCACATAAGAGTCGCGACACTTATCATTAACTCGTGTTCACCGCGACCAAGATCCTCTGTGATTAAAAACCGACGCTTACCATACCAGCGCGTGCCGATTTTTGTTCCGTCCAGAGTGACGGTGGCAATCTCGTGTACTTTTCCGAGATCCAGATACATGGGCTGTTCATTTTCAACGGCAAATTTTGTTTTGTAAATGGCTTTTCCGGCAAAGTGAACTGTTTCAGGCAACAGAGACAGATCTGTGAGTTCATCGAGGCTCATATTTTTCACATCACCCCGAATCGGATGCAATTCTACCTGCCACGGTCCGTTGATTTCTGTTATGGCATTACCGGCTTGCCATACTGAGGATGATATTTCGGCTTTGCTGTCTTTTTCGAAAACCAGGAGTAAACTTTGCAAGGGCTGTAATGTCACTTTGCAGGTATGACCGGTTTGCAAGGGATAGGGCTGTCGCACTCCGGTCTCGGGATCCCATTGCCAGGCCTGTTGGGCCCAATATGGGAACTCGGCACTGAATTCAATCACCCGCTCGCGATCGAGATTGGCAAAAAAGACCACCGGCGTTTCATCCAAACGTTTTTCGATACAAAAGAGCCGTTCGTCAGGATTGGAAATTCGAACATTCAACTCTATCTGCATACGCCTGATTTGGGCACCTGCCCAGGGAGTTACCCGTCCGGATTCAGGTGGGGCAACCACAGCAACGCGTTCGTGATTGGTGATCCCTGCCAAAGCTCCTCTTACTTTACGATCATTGGACTCGGCATTGGCGTAACCGGGCGCCTGATTCGGCACACGACTGACAAAAATCAACCGGCCACCCGACATGACATATTCTCGTAATTTTTCTGCGGTTTCCGGGGAAACAGATTCTGCATCAACCACAATCAACACCTGATATTTCATGGGACCATAAACCAACCCGCCGTCAAATTCGGCATCATTCAGTATCGTCTGATTGACATAATCACATCCGCAGCCATGATGATTAAAGGCCTGCCAAAGTTCGTGAATATACTCCGGCGTCGTAGCCCATGGATTGCGATCCAATCCATGTTGTCTCCAGACATCCAGAGTAGGCCCCAGGATAGCGACATGGTTGACCGTTTTGGCACTCTGAAATACAGTGCATAACCGTGCCGTATAATCACTCCACAACCCGACATACGGCCACCAAGGATTCTGTTCATTGAAAAAAGACCCGAACCGGATCCAACCGGGATACCGGGCTGTTGGGGGTGAATAGTTGAATCCATGCACGATTAACTGGTTTATACCGGTTGCGATATTGAG
>CAYNUX010000059.1:0-13336 GCA_964400115.1 uncultured Cytophagia bacterium | reverse complement strand
TGGGGGGAAGGCAATCGGATCAAACTGATCGCCCGCGATATGGGCTTTTATGATCACAATGTCGGATTGATTTTTGACTCCAGAGATGGGATTCGTTGGCCCCAACCAGAAATCGCTTATTTTGCAGCGGATCATTATATCGATCAACCTCCGGCACCGCCACATCTGAAACGATACAACCGTTTTGAACGGCCACAGCTCCTGATGCAGGACGACAAGCCTACGCATCTTTTCACAACCTCGCAAGGTGGGAAATACATGACCTCCTCGCCTTTTATTTTCAAGATTTCCTGATGTAAATGCGGTTGCCAGAAATGTGGCGGGCTTTGACAGGATATTGTATTCGGGATTCGATTAAGCGATATGGATCCATGACACCGGACTAAAACTGATCCGCCGTTGCTCAGAGGAGCACAGGGAAAGTAAAGATCAATACTCACATGCTCTGGCAGCGTCGGCAAAGGCCTTGATACAGGCCGGGTCGCCGTGAAAAAAGTGGTCGGACGGGCATAGAATATATCCGGCATGATCTTTTGTGGCTTCAAAGCACTGGAAAACGAGCTCACGGGCTTGATCAGGGATACCCTTTTCGAATCCGGCATTCTGATCGAATCCGCCGATGAAAAACAGTTTGTCTCCGACCCGGTGGGAGGCCCCGGCCAGGTCACAATCGCCACCCATGGCCGGAGGGGTCATGGTCTCCATTCCGTCAGCCCCGCTCTCCACCACGAGATCGAGCATGGGCATCACACCCCCGCAAAAATGATTGACCACTTTGAGTCCCGCCTCATGAAAGGCTGCATTCTGGCGTTGGTCATAAGCGAGTCCGAAGGCTCGGTAAAAATCCGGACTGATCACGGTACTCGATCCCGCACCTCCGCCGACCTCGACCATGTCTGCCGGGGTTCCTTGCCACATCCCGGTGATCTGCAGGGTCTTTAGTACGATTGCCTCGAGGATGTGGTGGAGGGTTTCCGGCTCGTCCATGCCGAGTATAATGGCGGCTTCCGTACCATACAGGGTACAAAAGCTCTGCCAGGGACTGCCCTGACCCGGACTGAACGGATGTGACCGGATGATGCCCTTGTCACGCAGCCGTTCTTTTGCCTGTTGGATGCGGCTAAAGTCTGCGCTTACCGGCACGGGATAAAACTCATTCCAGAGTTTAAAATCACTCAAATTTTTCAAGAGATATTCTTGTTCAAAAGTCGTATAGTCTGTATGAACCACTTTTTTACGTAACGTGCCTTTGGGGGTCGTAATCTCGACGAGTTCGTGCCGATTGTTGTTTTCATCTTTTCCCAGATCATGATGATGGATGACCCAGTTTGCCAGATCTTTTTCGGCATATGAATAGGATGGACTGACATAGATGGCATAATCCATGCCGAAACGATCGAATGCCTCCCATTCATCCATCCCGTTCAGATAATGGGTTAAATAATAGGGCATCCATCCATGCACCTGACAAGGCAGTCGATCCGGACGCCCGTTTTCCAGGGCGATCATCATTCTTTCGCGTGAGGTCATAGTGCCTCCATCACTCTTTTACACCCTCATCTTGTCCGCGGTTTTGCGCATGCTGATGGCTTTAGAGTTTGTCCGGGCATCCCCGCCTCCGCCATGTACCGCCACCAACAGCCAATAGGTTTTGTCTGCTTTAAACTCTTTTGGTAACCAGATATAATAGTGCCGTGATTTTCCCCGATATTCCAGGGTTCGATGCAGAGGTTCATCGGTACGGCCCACGAGTTGGGGTGCCTGAAAAAGGGAGTGAAAAATTGTGAGAGCAAGAACCGTGAATATTATTCTCATCAGTATTCCTTTTCATAAAAATTGATTCTGCATCATGCAAATGCCGCCAGGCTGCGTTACAGTTCAATCGATCATTTTTACTTTTTGGAAAAACTGCTTTGAGCTATCCATCGCTGTGCTGTTTTCTTTGAGATTGGACAAAAACAAACCCTGCACATCTTCGCAATAGAGCGACATGCGGTCATCCGGTTCGATAAAAGACAGGTTGATATTCTTACGTGGTGACAGCCGTCTATATCCAGTCCGTCATTGTTAAAATTTGCTCCGCGGCTTTTTACGGTGATACCCGTGATATCGAGATGATCACAGGCGAGATAGTGCTGAACCCACATGGGTGAGTTTTGAATCGTGACATTTTCGATCACAATGTGTTCACAATTGATGGTTTTGCCATCGTTGATGGCGCCGTAATCGAGGATGTTTATGATCGGCTGTGGAAAACCAGGGATGTGAGTTATCCAAAGTAAAAAAAAAGATACTGTATAGAATTTTTTCTTTCATCAGGAACCTCCTATATGCCGCCCATGAACTGCCAGATCAGTCATGATTTTCCTGATCTATTGTATTCAAATGAACGATTTGATCGAATAAATATTCTCTCCCGCGTCCAAGTGATCGAGGAATTGTCGGGTTGCCTGATCATTGTGGTTTTTCAGGTAAACTCCAACAAATGCTGTGATTTTGTCATGAACAGACCTCCACACCCTTTGGAGATCATTTAAACAGCGTTTTTCAATTTATCTTTTTTCTGATTTACTTTACGTCACTCTTTTCCAAAATAGGCTTTTGAAAAGTAAAAATCAACGCAGAGGTTGCAGAGAAAAGAAAAATAGCTAAAACCATCAACCCGAATGCGTTGGTTGTCTTGTATCCTTGATGAAGGCTAATGACTCGGGTGTGCAAATTAAAATATTTAAAAACAATACAATCTATTAAAGCGGTATCAAGGGTGCGAGTCATACAAGAGTTATCAATATTTACCTTTCTCTGCGTTTCGGTTTTCATGAAATCATTTGCAAGGAGGACTTTTGGTCTATCGTTAAAAATGCATAAATCGATTATTTTTAAGGGAAAATCTTTTCATAATTATTTATTTTGAACAACACTGGGGGAAACGAATATTTTTTCCATGCGTTCCCGTACCAGAGAGCGCAATTCATTTGCATCCAGGCGGTCTATGGTGTCATATGCAATCGGTTCACCGAATCGGAGCGTGACGCGACCGGGTTTGATCAATAAGCTGCCTTTGCGATTGATGTCATAGGCGCCGGACATGGCCATGGGGACAATGTCCACGCCTGCCTGTTTGGCAAGAATAAACGGACCCCGCTTAAAGGGTTTGAGATGGCCATCCAGGGTGCGGCCGCCTTCGGGAAGAATGAATATGGAAATCCCGTCGGACAATTCATCCCTGGCTATGGCAAGGCTCTCGAGTGCCTTGCGGGGATTGCGGCGGTCGATGGGGATGATACCGATACGCTGGATCAGGGGACCATAAAAAAAACGCTTAAAATGGGATGCCTCTTCCACTCCGCGAACCAGGGTCGGAATATATCCCATGAGGATAAAGCCATCGAAAATATTGACATGATTGCATAGAAACAAACAAGGCCGGTCTTTGGAAAACCGATCAAGATCCTCGATCCTGACCTTCACCCTGACCGCATGCAGTACCATTCTGCAAGTAAATTTGATCAAGCCGTCAATCCGTCGGTGATCGATGAAAACGCTCAACAACAAGGCCAGGGAGCTCAAGGGGATAAAAACACACAATCCGAAAACCCATGCTATAGCAGATACAAGAACCTCATAGAGTCGTTTGATTTTTGGCCTCATCAATCAAATACCCGTATTTTACCAGGGTGGATAGATACAGAAATGGGAGTCGTGCTCATAATTTCACCATCCGGAGTCAATATTTTTGGCACGTCGGGCGTAAAGCGCATTTTTTTGGCTCTGAACACCTCGACCTCAGGCAGGTGGATATGCATTCCGCTAAAAATTTTGGGAAAAGACTGCAACAAACGTCGTTTTGTGGATTTGTTATAAAGAACCACATCCAGAATTCCGTCATCGATCCGGGCTTCCGGCGCCATGATCATATTGCCCCCGGTTTTGGTGGAATTGCAGATTTCGACAAATACGTTATCACGCTGAAACGATTTACCGTCCAGTTCGAAATCGAGTGCATAGGATTGCAAATGCCGGGTAATGCTAAAGACACCGATGATATAGCTCAGACTGCCCCAGTTTTTATAAAAGGAGGCCTTGTGTGCCACATCTGCAACAAATCCGAATCCCAGGATGTTGATAAAATAAAATTCACCTTCATTGCACTCAAACTTGCCCAAATCAACCGGACGGGTTTTTCCGGACACGATTTTTTGCAAGGCATCATCCAGGGAATTGATATGCAGATCCCTGGAAAACGAGTTTCCCGTACCGACTGGAATGACACCCAGGGGAAGGGGCAAATTCTCATTGCCCCGCATCATGCCATTGACCACCTCGAACAGGGTACCATCGCCGCCTATGGCCAGGATACCCTGCCAATTGCCATTGACCTCTTGACGGGCGATTTCGCATAAATGCTTGTGGTATTCAGAGTAAATCGTCTCGACCTCGATGCCCTGTTGCAAGAGCGCTGCCAGTGCTTGTTTTGCGATGACAGCACCGCGTTTTCTGCCGGCATGGGGGTTGACAAGCATTAGATATTTCATCATCATATTCTTTCAAATTCGAATTACTCAGAAATAGTGATTTTCAATCAAAAAAGCAAACATCTTGTTTGGATACAGGGCAGCTTGACCGAATTTAGCAAAGCGTGATCGCTGATGGATTTTCTTTGGTCTTGATTTGAATCCTGTGAATGGCTATTTTGCTCTGTCTAATGATAGATATTGAACGACAGGAGATGAACGAGATGAGCAAGCTCACAAGATATTCGGCTGTGAATAGATCTTTGATGATTGCAATACTGGCTATACTGACATTAGGCGTTTCCACCGCTCTTGCAAACAAAGATGATTTCGAGCGGATTAAAGAGCGGGTTGTCGCCGGGTTGATTGCAGAGGCTCCTCATGATGAGCAGGTACAGGATCTTTTAGGGACCTTTAAACCGGACAGCACCTGGCCAGGCATCGACTATCAGGATGTCTCACGCGAGGCTTTTGAGCACCGGTTTCATTTGAATCATATGGTGACTCTGGCTCTGGCATACCGCAATTCGAATTCAGATTTTTACAAAAGCCAACAAGTCAAAACGATCCTCGTTCAGGCCCTGGCATTTTGGGTGCAAAATGATTTTTTCTGTGACAACTGGTGGCACAACCAGATCGGAACACCACGTAATTTGGTCACCCTCATGTTACTCTTGGGATACGAGCTGCCCCGGGAGATTGTGGACAAGGCACAGCCCATCATCGGGCGTGCCCATCTCGATGCCTCGGGTGCACGTCCCAGCGGCGACAGAATAAAGATCGCCGCTATCCTGGCAAAAAACCTTCTCTTTACGGGGGACCGGGAGCAGTTTGCCCGGGTCATGGAGGTGATCGAAGACGAAATAAAATTCTCCACCGGCCACCGGGGAATGCAGCACGATTACAGTTTCCACCACCGTACTGATCGGGTCAATAATACACTTTCCTATGGCCTGGGCTATGCCCGTGCATTTGCAGAGTGGGCGGCCTGGGTTCGGGGCACCGATTATGCGTTTTCCGATGCAAAAACAAACCAGCTGATCGATTATTATCTCGATGGCATTTGCAAGCAGATGGTCTATGGCCGGTCGAATGATCCGGCCACCAAAAATCGCGATATTTCCAGAGAACGCAGCAGCAAACTCTATGGCAGCGAAATCATCGAACAGTTGTTGATGGCGTCTGATTATCGTAAAGACGAGTTGCAAAATATCGTGGCGATCAGAAAAGGCGATGCCTCTCCTTCGATGTCCTTTGCCAAGTTTTTCTGGCAGACCGAGTATTATGTGCATCAGCGTCCGGATTGGTTCGCCTCGGTACGCATGCATTCGGTACGCAACCGCAACATGGAACAGCCGTATAACAGCGAGGGATTGAAAAACCATCACCGCGGGGACGGCACGAATTACCTTTCGATCACCGGAGACGAGTATTTCAATATTGCACCGGTATACGACTGGCAGAAAATTCCCGGTGCTACGATCATGCAAAAGTCGGACATGCCACCTCCGTCAGAGATTCAAAAAGAAGGCCTGACCGAATTTGTAGGGGCAGTGACAGACGGACTGTATGGGGCTGTGGCCTATGATTTTGCCAGTCCGCACGACCCGCTCAGAGCCAAAAAAGCATGGTTCTTTTTCGATGATGAATCCGTTTGTCTGGGCGCCGGCATCAATGCGCGAGCGAACATGCCGGTTGCCACGACTCTGAATCAGTGTTATCTGCGTGCTGCGCCGTTTGCCAAGAGCAGCAATTTTTATGGCGAGATACCCCAAGGCGAACATCTGTTAAGAGACATTCGATGGATTTGTCACGATAGTGTGGGATATATTTTCCCTGAACCTACAAATGTCTATCTGCTGAATGATATCGCTTCCGGAACCTGGTACGACATCAATCGCCAGACCGATTCGCCTAAAGAAAGGGTTCGTAAAAACGTATTCAAGCTGTGGCTGGATCATGGCACCCGGCCGGAACAAGCTGGCTATCAATATATTGTCATGCCATCCACAACCGGAGCAGAGTTAGAGGCTGCAATGAGCAGCAAAGACATCGATATCCTGTCAAATTCAGAGGATCTTCAGGCTGTCAGACACAACCCGCTCGGGATCTGTCAGATCGTTTTTTATCAGTTCGGCGAAATAGAGATCGCTCAGGATCTCAAAATCGGGATGGATCATCCCGGGCTGGTAATGATCACACTGGAGGGGGGCGAAATAGCAAAACTCTCTGTCGCAGATCCGTCGCGCAAGCTGGGAAAGATTCATCTATGGACAACACAAAAGATCGAGAGCAGGGGAGAGGGGTATAAAGCGGTCTGGGATGAACCTGGCGGACAGAGTGACATCGCCATACAATTGCCGCATGACGTCTATGCCGGCAAGAGTATGACCCTTGAATTCTAGTCGAACACGAAAATGATATACCAATTCCCCAAACAGACGCCACTCTTACCTGACAGCAAACCGATAGGGTCGCTGTCAGGTACGGTTTTCTTTGCGTTGCATACGCGTTTATTCGCGCTTTAGATCTTGCACAGAAAAGACGAGCAGAAAAATTATTTCTTTTCATTGCCCCATTCTTTATTGGGACGTGGTCCCATCTGAAAAACGATCTCGCCGCCTGCCATGATCTGCTCATGTTCCAGCCAGGCATGGTTCCAGGGCTGGCCATCGATGGTCATGGCTTGAATGTATTTGTTGCAGGCAGAGACGTTTTCGGCTTTGAGGGTCAGGGTTTTGCCATTGCCCAGGCGGATCACGGTCTTTTCGAACACGGGTGAGCCAATGTCGTAGCGGGTGCTGCCCGGACAGGTGGGATAAAAGCCCATGGCGGAAAACGCATACCACGCAGACAGGGCACCGCCGTCTTCATCGCCGCAAATGCCCATGACATCATCTCTGAACCAGAGATCCATGATCTGGCGGATGCGTTTTTGGGTTTTCCAGGGCGCACCGGCGTGATTGAACAGATAGGGAATATGAAAACTCTGTTCATTGCCGGCAGCGTATTGACCGACGAGTCCGGTGGAATCGGGAAACTGGCAGAGAAACCGGTATTTGATCACGCCCAGGGGCTCGTGAAAGAGCTGCTCTAGTTTTTGCAGAAATTGTTCTCTGCCACCCATGGCTTTGATCAGGCCGTCGATATCGTGCTGCACATGCCAGGTATAGATCCAGCTGTTCATTTCGGCAAAATATTTTCGTCCGCCAAAGTCACCGGTAAATCGGGGATCAAACGGCTCGATCCAGTTTCCCTCTTTGTCTTTAGGTACCACAAAGCCATGTTCAGGATGAAAAACATGGCGCCAGTTCCGGCCGCGCTTTGTAAACCTTTCTGCATCCTCGTGCTTGCCCAGGTTTCGGGCGAGTTGTGCCAGGCACCAGTCATCATACGCGTGATCGAGGGTTACGGATACGGATTGCCGACCCTCAAAGTCGTCGACCATAAGTTCGGTCTCTTTTTCCCCGGGCGCCAGTCCCGGAAAAAAGCCTTTTTCGCGATAAATGGCATCGAGTTCTGTGGCCGGACCCTCGCGCCACGGGATCATGGTGCCCTCTGTGGCATTCTTTTTCAAACCTTCATAGGCTGTTTTTATATCGAAATCACGATAGCCTTTGCGATAACCATCTGTGATGAATGCGGCCTGGTGATGTCCGATCATACAGCCAGCATCGCCAGAGACCTGGGGAAATGTGGGCAGCCATTCGCTCTGCTCGTACATGCGTACAAACGACTGGATCATGTCCTGTTCCATCTGCGGATCGAGCAGCAAGCGCAGGGGATGGGTCGAGCGGTAGGTATCCCAGATCCAGTCATCGACATAAAACGGCCGGTCATCACAGTGCACCTTGTTGTCATAAGCGCTGTAATAGCGGCCGTCCTCTGTGATATTCACCATGCGCTCGAAACTGCGGTACAGGGCGGTGTAAAAAGATCGTCTCCTGGCGGGATGGTCGCTATGAACCTCGATACGGGACAACGTATCATTCCATTTTTGACGGGCCTGGTTTCGAAGCGTATTAAAATCCGAATCCCCGAGTTCATGCCGATAATTTTTTTCCGCCTGATCGAGATCGATATACGAGATGGCATAGCTCAGCCAGACCCTGTCTTCAGGATTGACGGAAAAGCGTGCAAACGCTCCGGTCTCTTTTTCCTGTGTTGCGGATTCATCGGACTGCTTTTGTCCGGCAAATATAGCAAACTCCCGGGCGGATTTTGATAGTTTTGCATAAAAATATTGCCGTACGCCCCGAAACAGCTCCCAGCCCCTGAGAGTCTGGTCGTCCAGCCACTCGAGGAAACCTTCCTCCTTGCAGCGGAAAATCAGATTCATCTGATTGCCATGCAAAAGAGTGAACTGTAACCACCCGCCTCTGGCTGTCGGGGTCATGTCCACGATGACCTCGTGGTTTTCGAGATACACGGCATAATGAAAAGGAGTAACGAGTTCAAGATCGTGATCCATATCCGAGGCCGTATGTTCGGCATCGAGAAATAGCTTTCCGGAGGTGGGCATCACCGTGGTGACCAAATTGCCGCGATGCGCCGGCAGATTCAGGCCAAAGCCATAGATCTTTGTAGCTGCCATCCAGTCGGAATTGCCCGGCGTGAATTCTGCCTGCATCCGTACCATGCTGTTGGGCAGATGCACGGTCGGAAAGGTGGGCACCAGCATATGGCTGATGCCACCGATGCGCGGGTCTACATGATCGACCGGGTCTTTGATATTGGCTTTGCGGGAAAAATAGTCAGAGAGATTCATTGGTCAGTCCTTGAATGTGCATGTTCGATTCATAATATAGGTTTATCAACGGAATAATTCCAGAGGGAAATTTTGGGAACCGCGAATGAATGCGGATGAACGTGAATAAACAGATCGATACACATGGGTCGCAAAGAGTGAAATCAATCAAACCCGATCATAAAGGTCTTGATCTCGTGCGGCGAGATGTAAAACCGGAATGAACGATTCTCGAATTCGATGGGCTGTTTTTCCTCTTCCATCAAATTGCATTCCCAGAGCGTTTTGATCGGAAATGCGGTCTCTATACACACTCTGTTGCGTTGATTGAAACGTTCCACACACCGCACCACCAGCGCGTTTTCGTCCTCTGCTTTTTTTACGGTTTCGATCACCACATTGTCGCTGTCAATGTCAAAGAAGGAAAACTCGAGGGGGTTACCATCAGCAGGCCCGCCGGGATGCGCCAAAAGCGGAAAATTGAACTGAAAAGCGGCAGCTGACGTGCCTCCTGTGCTCCAGTCGCCAGCGTGAGGGTACAGGGCATAGCGAAACCGGTGCTCGCCGATATCCGCGTGCGGATCCGGATCCACCGAGGCTTTGATCAGGGTCAGGCGCAGGGTGTTTTCATAAATATCATAGCCGTGCTTGCAGTCGTTGATCAGACTGACCCCATAATCGCCTTCAGACAGATCCGCCCACTTTTGCGCCGGCACTTCGAACCGCGCCTGATCCCAGGCTGTATTGCGGTGCGTCGGCCGCTCGATGTGTCCGAAGGGAATGTCATAACTCGCCCGGTGATGATGGACCGCCACCGGAAAAGCGACTTTGAGCAGGCTGCGCGGCTGCTGCCAATCCACCACGGTTGCAAAATCGATGCGCGGGAGCTGATCAAAGATATAGATCGTTTGCCGAATCGTGGATTGCAAAAACCGGCGTTCGATCAGCACACCCGCACGAATCGGTCCTGTTTCTGTCACCTCGATTCGCTCCACCTCTTTTAATGCGATATGCTTGTGTTCATAAAAATAATCGATATCCCAGGCATCATTGGCAATGGGGCGGTCTTCAAAGACCTGAAACACATTGCCTTGTCCGTTTGCCAGCACCTCCCGGTCTGCTTGTTTGTCGTAAATGGACGAGAGCAAGCCGTTTTCATCGATCGAGATGCGAAAATAGCGATTTTCCAGGAGCTGCGTCGTCACTTTTAGGCTCGAACTCATGTTGGGTGATGAATTCGCCTTGCTCATTCGAACGGATTTGTATCCCATGGACGGAACCCTTTCCGCATAAACCAAAAGTTGCTTGCCGGAGAGCTGTGCCGGCAGGACTTTACCCGATTCATCCCGAATTTCTACCGGATGAGCCGGGGCATCAAGCGTCACCACATCCGAACGCCTGTGCGACAGGCTGTTCCAGATCATGAGGGCATCGGGATCGTTTTCGTGCCTGGCGTCAGAGAGCCCGGTCAGTGCGGTGTGTATGCAGCGCCTGCCTGTGCCGATGACCTGTTGATATTCTTTTTCACATTGTGTATAGACCTCGGGGATAGAAGAGCCGGGCAAGATATCGTGAAACTGGTTGAGCAGGATCAATTCCCAGCCCTTATTCAGCTTTTCATGTGGATACCCGGCGCCGCGGAGATAATGGATAGCCGAAAGCAATTCGGCATTGTGATAGAGCACCTGGCAGTCGCGGTTGTATTTTTTGATTCTGGCCTGCGAGGTATAGGTGCCGCGGTGCAACTGCAGATAGAGCTCATCGTTCCACACCGGCAAATCCGATATCCGTTTTTCCAGATCGCGGAAAAAGGGCTCGGCATGGCCCTGTTTTGCCAAAGGAAGAACGTTCATATAGGGCAGGCGTTGGGCTTGTTCCAGCATGCTTGCGGTCGGACCTCCGCCGCCATCGCCCCAGCCGAACGAGAGCAGCACCTCGTCGTTGAGCTCTTGCTGACGATAATTATCCCAGCACCCCTTGACCGAGGCGGCATCGAGATCGACGCTATAATCGTTCCAGCCACGGCGATCCGGAGTAGTGATTAAGTGCGCGAGGATCCGGGTGCCGTCGAGTCCCTGCCAGTAAAAGGTATCATGGGGGAATTCAGTAAACTGATTCCAGCTCAGCTTGGTGGTCATGAAATAACGCAATCCGGATTTTTTGATAATCTGCGGCAGTGACCAGCAAAATCCAAACACATCCGGCAGCCAGGCCACACGCACATCCTTGCCGAATGTTTGCTGGAAATAGCGCTTGCCCAACAGGAATTGCCGCACCAGCGATTCACCGTCCGGCAGATTACAATCCGATTCCACCCACATACCGCCGGTCGCTTCCCAGGAGCCTTTGGCGATTTGTTGTTTGACGCGTTCGAAAAGGGGCGGATAATGGTGCTGGACGTATCGATAGGCCTGCGGTTGTCCGAATGAAAAACGATAATCGGGATAGAGCTCCATCAGGCGCAGGGCATTGGCAAATGTGCGCGCCGCTTTTTTGACGCTGTGGCGCGTCTCCCATTTCCAGGCAATGTCGAGATGCGAATGTCCGACACACATCACCCGGGGGGAACGATCGAGGTCGGCCTCAGCGTACAGAGCCGAGAGGTTCTCTTGTGCCCGGGCAATAGATTCGTCGAATGCCGGGGTGTGCTGGTGGATAAAATCGACCTCCAGCAAGGCCTGGTCGAGTTGGTGCAAAAGCTGCTTGCGATGGAGGTGATCCTTGGCCAGGACCGTCACCGTATCAAAAAGTGTTTTGGCATCGTAATAGAGCCGTTCCCGCCGGATGTCGATGGCCACCAGATCGGACTGCAGAAAACGGTGCCGGTGCAATACCAGGCCGCTGAACGCCTGGATGGCCAGCAGGTGTTCGGAGCCCGGTTTTACTTTGTCCCATAACGGAATTTCGTTGCGGCGCACATCCACGCTCTGCAGCGGTTCACCATCCAGATAGATCATGAGCTCGTATTCGCGCCAGTCACCACCTTCGCTGCTTATGAAAGTGAATCTCTTACCCGGCTGGATGACAGCGGCGAGTTTTTCATGATCCTTCAGGACCGGTACCCGGAACGGTATCCTGAACCAGCACGTGACATCAGGTCCGCCCCATTCGTCGGAGATGTGGAAATCATTCCAGTCAGAGTCATCAACTCCGGGATGCTCTGCACCGGTTAGATTGCCGGTTTTGGCTTTGAAAGGGGCGAGACCTTGAATCCGGGCAGAGGTCAAAGATTTGATACTGTCGATCTTTTTCTGGATGTTTTGCAGCAATAGCGTTTCTTTGGTGGTCATGCATGGCCCCGGTTGGTGATAATGGTTTAGGTCGCATTTGGACAGTTTTAATATGGGAAATTTTGGTGCAAATTTCAAGGGTGTCGAAACCGGAATCGCGAATAGACGCGAATAGACACAAATGGAATCCACGAATGGACACGACTACAGATCCCAAAGGACACAAATGGTAAACACGAATGCATGACGATGGAAATAAAAGTCGAATGAGCGAATGCGGCTTGAGAAAAAAAAAGTGTTCCGGGAAAAGTTGGCTTGTCTATCCTGCGGGGGTCAAATTTGAAAGAAAGAAATAGTTAATTGCAGAGAGGATATGAATTAAATCGTTCATAGCTCTAAGGGATTAATGATTTTTAAAAAATCAAATTCTTCAAAATCTTTGATATTTGCAGTATACAATCCGCTGATGTTGTTGTCTTTTAATGTCGCAACGAGCGCAATATCAAAAATTGTTTTGCGTGTGGAGGTTTTGCCTAGCAATTCCAAAAGGGTGGAGATTTGATTATTTGTTTGATGGATAATACGAATCCCTGTATTTATATAATCCTGCACAATTGAAATGGCACTCTCCAGCAAAACCGGATTTTTGCTGTTTTGGCGAGTGATGACATTTATGAATTCAGTTATCACTTGAGATGGAAGACAAACCGACAGCTCCCCGCTATCGTCCGGATCATTTATTATTTTTTCAATAAACTCGCTCGCTTTGTCGTTAAATATCGAATCTTGGTTGTGAGCATAAACAAGAAGATTCGTATCCAAGGCAAACATAGCTATAATCCTCT
>CAYNUX010000058.1:5812-13389 GCA_964400115.1 uncultured Cytophagia bacterium | reverse complement strand
GCGAAACCGTACAAGAGATCACCGGATTTGTGGATGCCATGCGCGATCATGCCCAGAAAATCAAAGGTCCGGTGGATATGATCGATACCTGTGGTACCGGAGGAGATGGTCGTCATACCTTTAATATTTCCACGGCCGCAGCCATTGTCGCCGCCGCTGCCGGTGTCACTGTAGCCAAACATGGCAACCGCTCTGTCTCGAGCAAAAGCGGTAGCGCTGACATTTTGCAGGCCCTGGGCGTAAAAATCGATCTCACACCTCAACAAGCTGAAATCTGTCTCAATCAGATCGGAATCGCTTTTCTCTTTGCGCCCCTGTTCCACGGCTCCATGAAATACGCCGTGGCTCCACGAAAGGAAATGGGTATACGTACCGTATTCAATATTCTCGGCCCCATGTCCAATCCGGCCGGTGCCCGAAGACAATTGGTAGGGGCATTCAACCGGCCTACTGCTGAAAAAATGACCCAGGTCCTGCATGCCACAGGAAGCGAACATGTGATGGTAGTGCATAGCGATGACGGCCTCGATGAAATCAGTATCAGCCATGATACCCATATCACTGAATTGAAAAACAATGAAATCCGCTCTTATACATTTAAACCAGAAGAGGCAGGTATCACTCGCTATCCGGCAGATACGGTCAGAGGCGGTACGCCGGAAAAAAATGCCCGCATTATGGAAAAAGTCCTGCAAGGCAATGATGGCGGGTACGGCCACATCACCGCATTGAATGGTGGAGCCGCGATCTATGTAGCAGGTAAAAGTAAAACGCTAAGAGAAGGTATCGTATATGCTCAGCAGTTGATCAAAGATGGTTCTGCAAAACGCAAATTGGATGAGCTGGTGGAAATGACGCATTCGCTTTCGTAAGGAAATTTCATATGGCTACCATTCTGGACACTATAGTGGATTCGGTTCGCAAACAGATCCACGCAGACAAAACAAGAGTCTCTCCTGGTCTGATGTACGAACGCGCTCTGCAGGTTGACAAAACAGTGCAAAACGGATTCGAATCTGCCCTCAAACACCAGGGCATCGCTGTGATCGCAGAAGTAAAAAAAGCATCTCCAAGTAAAGGAGTCATTTGTAAAGATTTCGATCCTGTGGCGATCGCCCGCGACTATGATCAGGGAGGAGCTAACGCAATTTCGGTTCTCACTGAACCGCAGTTCTTTCAAGGCCATCCCGACTATTTGCAGCAAATCCGGCAGCAGGGTTCAAGACCCCTTTTACGAAAAGATTTTATCATCGATACCTATCAAATCGATCAGACGGTCGTTCTCGGAGCCAGCGCAGTACTTTTCATCGCTGCAATCCTGGATGATCATCAGCTTTTTGACCTGCTGAACCATTGTAAATTACATAACCTGCAAGCACTTGTTGAAGTACATAACAAGGCCGAGCTCTTGA
Organism: uncultured Cytophagia bacterium; assembly: GCA_964400115.1. Classification (GTDB taxonomy): domain Bacteria; phylum Zhuqueibacterota; class Zhuqueibacteria; order Residuimicrobiales; family Oceaniaggregativiventaceae; genus Oceaniaggregativivens. The sequence goes on along the minus strand of CAYNUX010000058.1, from coordinate 11,977 downwards.
GGGTGCTTGATTCCCCGGCCCGTATCATTGGCATCAATAATCGCGATTTGCAAACCTTTGATGTCTCGCTGCAGACCAGCCTCGACCTGGTCTCACTCTTACCCGCAACCCATACCTCTGTCAGCGAAAGCGGTATTTTTACCCGTCAGGATGTACAAACGCTCGAGCAGGCAGGGTTCGATGCCATACTGGTAGGAGAATCACTCATGCGCCAGCAAAACCGTATACAGGCCCTAAAAGAATTGCGAGGTGACTTGTGTGGCTAAAATTATGCGGGTGCACGAATGAAAAAGATGCCGAGATCATTGCTCAAAGCGGGGCCGATGCCATCGGCTTTATTTTCGCTGCCAGTCCACGACAAATCGATGTACCAAAAGCCCAAAGATTAAGCCAGATTGCTAAAGGGATGATGCGTGTCGGTGTCTTTGTAGATGAATCCATCGAAAGCATCAAATTCATACGTCAATCGTGTCACCTGGATGCCGTACAGTTGCACGGTCACGAATCACCTGAGGATTGTCAGCGCCTTGGCGGCACCATTATCAAAGGATTTCGGTTACGGGAGATTAAAGATTTCGAGCAGATGGACAAATATTCCTTGGCCTGGCGGATCCTGGTAGACTCTTTTGTACCAGGTAAAGCCGGCGGTACGGGAAAACGAATCAAACCAGAGCTGATATCACAAATCCCGAATCCCGACAGAGTGATCATTGCCGGTGGCGTACAATGCGACAATGTTCAGGATATTTTAGACTCGGTTCAGCCGTTCGGACTGGATGTCAGTTCCGGAATCGAAGAATCACCGGGCATCAAAGATGAAAAGAAAATCAAACAATTGGTATCGCTAATCAAAGGATAGAGTTTATGCGCAAAAAAGGATATTTCGGAGAGTTTGGCGGACAGTATGTCCCCGAGCTTCTCATGCCGGCTCTTTATGAATTGGAAAAGGCGTTTCTTGACAGTCAAAAGGATGCCCAATTCACAAGGCAGCTTTATGATTATTACAAGGACTATGCAGGGCGTCCGACACCTCTCTATTTTGCAGAAAATCTGACCCGCTATGCAGGTGGAGCAAAAATAATTCTCAAAAGAGAAGATTTGAATCACACCGGTTCTCACAAGCTCAACAATTGTCTGGGACAAGTGATGCTGGCAAAACAGATGGGCAAAAACCGTATCATTGCAGAAACCGGTGCCGGTCAGCACGGCGTGGCGACAGCAACGGTGTGCGCCCTGTTTCAAACAGAATGCCACGTGTATATGGGCGCACAAGATGTCGAGCGTCAGGCGTTGAATGTGTTTCGCATGCAGGTGATGGGTGCGCGTGTGATCCCTGTCTCTTCCGGCGCCCAAACACTCAAAGATGCTATCAATGAAGCCATGCGGGACTGGATCTCCAATGTACAAGATACCCACTATATCATTGGATCTGTGGTGGGGCCACATCCTTTTCCCACCATCGTGAGAACGTTCCAGTCCGTTATCGGCAAGGAAGCAAAATCGCAGTTTCAGGATCAAAGCTGGCCCCTTCCCGATGCCATCATTGCATGCGTCGGAGGAGGCAGCAATGCCATGGGCATTTTTTATCCCTTTTTGCAAACCGACGCCAGGCTCTATGGTGTCGAAGCAGGGGGATTTGGACATCGGATCAGCGAACACGCCGCCTCTATCAGTTATGGCGAGATAGGCGTCTTTCATGGAGAAAAGAGCTATTTCCTGCAAGACGCAGAGGGACAAATCGCACCGGCACACTCTATATCCGCCGGCCTCGATTATCCCGGCGTGGGGCCGGAACATGCTCATTTGAAAGCGAGCGGCAGAGCCGAATATGTGACCGCAACAGATAAAGAGGCGCTGAGCGCGATGAAGCTATTGGCCCGCCAGGAAGGCATCATCCCGGCGCTCGAGAGCGCTCATGCTGTGGCCTATGCCGTCAAACTGGCGAGTGAAATGCCTGCCGATAAAAGTATTCTCGTGAATTTATCCGGCCGCGGTGACAAAGATGTCAATACACTGATGAAAACAGAAAAGGAGCGGGGTCATGACTCGGTTGCAGCAGAAACTCTCTGATAAAAAATCTTTGATCGTCTTTATCACTGCCGGAGATCCGGATCTCGATACCACCCTGAACATTATGCGTGCCATGGCCAAAGAAGGCGTGGATTGCATCGAACTGGGTATGCCCTTTTCCGATCCTATCGCAGATGGACCTGTCATTCAGCGAGCAGCCGCCAGAGCCCTGGCGCAAAAGGTGGGCATTTCTCAGATTTTCGAGCTGGTTAAAACATTTCGCAAAGAGTTTGACACTCCTGTCGTCCTCATGGGTTATCTCAATCCGGTTTTGCGTATGGGCAGCGAACGCTTTATCCGCCAAGCCCAGACAGCCAGAGTTGATGGCTTGATTATCGCTGACCTGCCTTATGAAGAGGGCGAAGACCTGGAATCACTCTGCGCAGAATATGATATGGCATTGATTTATATATTGGCGCCAGAACTCTCGACCAAACGAACCAAAGCCATACTAAACGCCAGCACCGGTTTTGTCTATTGCGTGGCCCAATATGGCACGACAGGATCGTCATCCGGACAAATGAACGGACTAGAGTCAGCGATCGAATCCATGCGACCGCATACAGACAAACCGATCATGGTGGGATTCGGAATCTCGTCCGTGGAAAAAGCATCTGAAATCAGCCGATTCAGCGATGGAATTATCATCGGCAGCTGGTTAATCAAAGAACTGGAAAAGGCAACAGAAAAACCCGACCAGGCCGCAGAAATGGTGCGGGAACTAAAAAATGCAATAAGATGATGATCTGTATATTCTAACGCAAGACCATCATTTTTTTCTGTATCATTTCATAGGTCGTCTGCAGCCGATAAAAATAGATTCCCGAGGGCAATTGACGTGCATCGAAATCGATGCGATGATGGCCGGCATGAACAGGACCGTTAATCGGAATATCGACCTCACGACCCAGCACATCCAGAATGGCTAGTTTGACCCAGCCAGGATCAGGCACCTCGAATTCAATCGTTGTCGTTGGGTTGAACGGATTGGGATAATTGTCATGCAAAACCAAAGATGGTGCAAGTTTGGCTGTTTCTTTTTGCTGCACATCTGTCGTAGGCCGCTCTCCACGTATAACCCAGACTGGATATTTGGCATTTTGGATGATTTTTTCATCGTTACCGGCACCAGTAATGCGATCGGAATTTAAAGACACCCAATAGATATCAGAGGCTTCATTTTCAGTATACTCGTAGATAATCGTCCAGTCATCAGGAGAGAAATGGGGTCGCGACAAAGATTCCCCGTTAAAGGTAATCTGCCCGACATCCCCGGTTTCAAGATTGGCCCCAAGAGTGTAGATTTGACTATCCTCATCCATAAAATCAAAGGCCATGATGTAATCATTGTTGGTGGCCAGCACCGGATTCCCGAGGTTGATGCCTCTGGACTGAGGCGGAAGCACTCGTAATACCTTGCCATCACTGAAACGCATGAGGTTGATATCCCAATATTCCCAGGTCTGTCCTCCCGATATCTGGGCTTGATTCAAAGCATCATATAAAATATACTCGTTACCCAGTGACCATTCCAGAACATCAGCGTTCAGAGCCGTACCGGAACGCGTATCTTCGGATGTTGTGGGTGTATAAATGGAAAGGGTGCGGGTAACAGGAGTGAACTGACTCAGGTCGATAGCATAGATGTATCCATCCTGATAAATCGAAGTGGCAGCGAGTTTGGTTCCATCCGGTGAAATAGCCATGTTTTGAAACAGTCCGGAATCATCCAGACGGGTCACCTCAGAGCCAAAGAGTGTCATCATGTAGGGATTATTGTCCGTCCCGACAAACAAAATATATTCACCATTGTCTGTCACCGAAGGTTTGCTCAATACCGGTACATCAGAAATCAAATCAAAATCCATCAGATTAGAGGTGCGATAAAGATGATTGGTTCCGGTCTCCACGACGAGAAAAAATTGTTCGCCTTCGGCAACAGGCGCATTGCCAGGCGGGGCTGAACCCGTAGAGCCCAACAGACCCACTGCATCAAATGCCTGCTGCACGGTCTGTTCCTCCATCGAATTCTCGCCATAAAGATCCTGAGCAGCCTGAACCATACCTATACGTGCATCGATAAACTGGGATGTCCGCGTCACATAGTACACCAGAGCATGATAAGCGATCTTTTCAGCTTTTGTCACGCCGAGATGAGAGGCAAAAAGATAAAAGGCATGGGCAATAATGGAGCAATTGGTATGTACTCCACCATTATCATCATCGATATCGGTGACATAAAATTCATCCATATGACCCGGCAGTTTGTCCAAAACGTATGGACTGTTGGGTTCCGACATATCACGCAATGCATCACCCGGAACATCCGGAGTCGTGACGTCTTCACCGATTAACCAATCGCCGTTCTGCCCCAAAAAATAAAACTCGGCACATGCGCCAAAGATATCAGCAAAGGCCTCATTTAACGCACCGGATTGAAACTCGTAAATCAGATTGGCGGTATACTCTACAACACCGTGTCCCATCTCATGCGAGACAATATCCAGCGCAGATGCGAGATCATTGAACTGCTCTCCATCTCCATTGCCAAAAACCAAAAACTTTCCATTCCAAAATGCATTGTTATAGTTGCTTTTATAATTAACGATGGCGGTAATGGTCTGCCCCCGGCCATCCAAAGAATTATGACCAAAACGGTTCGATAAATAATCATACATGATCCCGACATTGTGGATAGCACTCACGGCATTTGGAGCCGCCCAATGATTGACGTCGTTGCTGCTGATATAGTACAGGGTCTCATCTGCATGGTTTGCATCCAGCACATAGATCACCCCTTGCCCGTCATCGGGCAAAAAAGAAGCCATTGCATCGTACATTGCTTTTGAGGCATCGATAATATAGTATTGACCTTGACTCAAATACGCACCAAAGGAAACATTTTGATTGAAATAATTCCTTCCTGTAGCTGTAACCGGTCCATCATAAACAATCAGATCCTGGTGCCGTAAAATGCTTCCATTCTTTGCATCGATAAAAACCTGAACGCGTTCATGTGGCGCGCCAACGCATTCAACACGAAAAGCCAAAGTGTGCTGATCCGGCTCCGGTGCATAGTAAACCAATTCGCTTATCGTTTGGGCCTGAAATTTCACGAACGCCCTGGCAAGTGCAATCGCCTCACTTTCGGAAATGTCAGGTTTTGCACGAACAGAGCCAATCCGATCCAGCCGACCGTTTATGCTTTGCAGCTGACCGTTGTTATCAAAATGCACATAGATATCCCGACCGTAAACCGGAATGCCGTCAACGGTCTGCTGCATGCGCACATGCTGATTTTTAAACTCATCGGTTTTTCGATCGATGATTTCCAGATCGATCTGTGAATTTTTCAATCCGTAATAGGATTTTATCATGGAACCCAGCTGATCGGTCTTGTTTGACAAAGCTTGAATATGGTGCTTTGCTTGTGTGTCGAACCCGGTAATAAAAATCGGTTGTCCCTGATCACGGGTTACAGTGATGGATTTTCTCAAAGCTTTCACATGCGGTTGAGCAATTCCCATTGTCCTGGGCAGGGACGAACGGGACTGTGAGCGCAAGTCTTGCTGAGCTGATCGTATATTGTGTGCGACGTGCTGCAGATGGTCCAATGAGATCTGGCTATTTGCTTTTTTGTTTAATCTGGCCGTTTTTTGATCGAACACATTCGAACTGAAACAAAACGACAATTGGCCAAGAACCATAAATACAATCATCACTCGTGACATATCAGCTTCTCCTGAAACTTTTTCACGACAGCATCGATCCAAGGATTGTAACCGTTCTTTGAGACAGGCGGGTGACCGGACAAAGAAGGCCGAGCATACCAACCAGGATCATTATTTGTAAGATAATCACGTATCGCATAAGGTTAGAGGTCAAAGTAAGAAAAGGTACACTAACTCGCAATGATAAAGTAGGCGATCTATGGTATGAATAGTTTAGTATCGATCTTGGTTTGTCTGTAATCAACTCTGAAAAAAGTTAAGGCAAATCACCAAAACAGGAATCGAGGTTGGTGATCTGCCCTTGAGGAGCCGCGGGGACAACAGGCCTCACGGCAATATGCTTGAAAGAGTTGTGGAGCCTTGC
>CAYNUX010000058.1:0-5802 GCA_964400115.1 uncultured Cytophagia bacterium | reverse complement strand
TTCATCGATGTCAGTGAGTCTGGCGTGAATAATCAAAGATGATATGATATAAGGCAGTTTTCATACCAGTCCATATCGTTTCAGATCACTTTTTTAGGCATGTATTCTAAAGAGAACCGCAAAGGGACGCTAAAGAATACGAACATTAAATGATTCATTTTTATTCGCGTTTATTCGCGGTTTAGTTTTGTGATCAACCTCGACATCATAGAGCTGCTCTACTTTAATCGATGCGTTCTCGAGATCTCATGGGGGCGGGTAATGCAGACATTGAGATCCTGGAGTATACCGTTTTCCAGGCTGTATATCCAGCCATGCACGGCCAGTTCCTGTCCGGCTCGCCAGGCATTTTGTACAATCGTGGTATGGCATACGTTGGCGACCTGTTCGATGACATTGAGCTCACAAAGCCGCTCGATTTTCTCATGTTCGGTTTCACAGGCATCGATTTTGGTCTGATGATAGCGATACACATCTTTGATATGACGCAGCCAGTTATCGATCAGGCCGTGCTCTCGGTTTTCCATGGCGGCGCGAATGCCGCCGCAGCCATAATGGCCGCAGACAATGACATGTTTGACCTGCAATATCTCAACCGCGTATTGAATGACGGACAAACAGTTCAAGTCTGTATGCACCACCACATTGGCGATATTGCGATGTACAAACACCTCGCCTGGCGCCACATCGATGATCTGGTCGGCCGAGACCCGGCTATCCGAGCACCCGATCCACAGGTAATCGGGATTCTGTTGTTGCGCGAGCTGGGCAAAAAACCCAGGATTCGAAGAATGGATACGTTCTGCCCATTGTTTGTTTTTTTCAAAAAGATGATTCAATAGTCTCACTGGTTCTCCTGCCTTTATGATCCGCTGGCAATGATCAATTCCTCTTTATTGGGGTGTCAACTTGACGATTTGATGATCAAAGCCCGTGAGATCAATTTCAACCTTGTCCTCTATCTCTTGAGCGAGGGTGGGCAAAAAAGCGACTAATTCGTTGGCATACAGTTTTAGCGCTTCGGGTCGGGGATCGCACAAAAAATAGCCTTGATTATAGCATTTTACATTCTCTTCATTCACCGTATAGTTTAATCGATAGAGTGACATGTTAAAATAACGCTGCATCAATTTCACTAAAAGCGGTTTTTGACTCATAAATGCCATTTGCAGCGCCGGAGCGAAATATGAATATTGACAGATAGCAGCAACCAGCCCCTTAAGCACACAAAATCCGCTCCCTGCCTGACGTTGACTCACGAGTTTACAAATTTCAACGACCTGTGAGCGAGAATAAGGGCACACATCCTTGACATTAAATCCAAAATAATGTTCGATGGGTAATGGTCCGTTCGCTGCCCAAACAAGACCTATGGTGCCCACGATCTTCCTGTCTTTAAATGCAACCAGCATGGGAATATCGAGTTCGTCTTTTGGAACATAATCACAATAGTTATATTTCCTATACATAGAATCAATAAATGTCCATGCCTGTTTTCGTTCGTTTCGATTGGGTACGCGAATTTGTATGGGGGCATTCATAATCTCTCCTTTGACATCCCGATTCAATATGCTTCGACCCGAATATCTTTATCAATGTGTATCGCGGGCGGCCATCAATTTGGCTTTGGCGATCAGACTGTAGAGTTTAGCCGACCAAATCCCTGACATTTGATGGGGAGCAGAATCACATCGTGCACAAATATGATTGGGCAGGTACCGCTCTTTTTTTTGCATCAACGATTCAATGGAATCATGCATGATGTTACCAAGAGGGTTGCTGGCCTCTTGGTCATTCGGACAAATAGAGCTGCCATCAGCCGCGATGAGCAGATGACCATTCTGCAAACAGGGAAAGGTAAAATGCTTTAACAAATCAAACACATCGCTCACATGAGGATAAAATCGTTTCAATGAGGTGATCATATGCACTCTGACCCCATGGACGAATTGTTTGTGATATTGTTTGAAAAAATCTCTGTAAAAATCAATGACTTTGCGGTTACGCACGAGGCCGGTTCGGTTAAACGAAGTGACAAACATAATGAGATTGATCTGTTCTAATCCTGCCTCTTGTGCCTCACGGGCAAGAAACTCTATGGTGTGATGAAAATCCTTTCGAATGATGTCTCGATGCGGTGGAGAGATATGAAACACAAGATTCCCCAAACGACCCATTGACACGAGTTCCATGACCTTGCGGATGCCCGGGATCACTCTGTCAATCAAAGACTTGCCATTTATTGCATCGTCCATCATAATCTTGCCATAGTTTTGCGGTTCAAGGGTCGGCAATGAGAGGGAAACACTCGCCCGGGTGGCTGTCAACGCAGCCATGATATCCGTATTGAGCAGTGTGGACCCGTTCGTCACAACCACCAGATCGGGTGCAGGTACCGGGGCATTCCAATCCTGACGCATCTTTTCACTCAATTCCAGCCGGGCACCAAATTCCGGATGCAGAGTTGGTTCACCCATGCCAGAATGATGCAGCCCTCTGATGAGGATGCCGTGTTCAGCTGCGATTTGAATCTCTTGAACAAGTTTTTCTGTTACCGCCAAGGGTTGAAATTCTCGCGGGCCAGAATAATGATCTTTGCCTATGCCGCACAGTCGGCAATTATAATTGCATATTCCTTGGCACAAACCGTTATTGATGATCAGCGAACGGCCTGTGCGCATTCGGTTGTCTTGCTTCATCGGATCTCTGTGGTGTCTGGTTTCATGTCAGCGTGTCTCAATATTCTTTTCGAGGACAAGAACGGCATCTTGCCAAATATTGGGCGGATTTAATTGATTTGTTTGCAGGCTTGCGATGGGCTGGGTATGACCAGTAGCAGGATCGAACCAGATGGCCCTGAAAGGTCGGGCTGCCTCAAGACGCTCCGGATCGATCTCAATGGGCTCTATTTCAGAAAAATAAATAAAAATTTTGCAAGTCAACAGTGTGCATCGCGCATACTCTTGTGTCCCCGATACCCGGATTGGAAAGAACCCCTGCTGAAACACGAGGGGTTGAATTGTTAAAGCGTTGAATTGTTTAATCGTTTTTAGGATTTGAACACACAATTGACCATATGTAATAACCATTAGAGTTTAGCTTTTGTCGATAATTCGATCAATCAGCCCGTCTCTAAAAGAGAATTCCGAGGTGCCCTCCATGCGCAGCAATTGCCCGGCCTTGAGGCCGTTGGGCAAGTCTTTTTCGAGCACACCTTCGAACACGATATCGATAATGGCTTTGTCATTCTCGCGTCGAAAATTTTTAAGGGTCTGGTGGCGCGAGGTAAAGAGATCGCGGGTCTGCTCGGCCAGGGCTTTGAATTCGTCAATCCCCGAGGCCGTGGCGGTGACCTCATCGCCGGTAAAATTTTTAAATTCGACCTCTGGATGGAGAACTTGCAGCATGCCCTCCACATCCATTTCATTATAGGCATCGATATAGGTATTGATCAAACGGCGTTGATCAGGTTCGTTCATAGACTCCTCCCGTTTCTCTTGACAAAGACAGATGCTGTTAAATATAACAATGAGGAATACCTGAATTCTTTCTTTTTCGCGGCTCGATTATCCAAAAAGGTCGGTCCACGGGATCAAGGCGAAATACGGGCAATATGGATCAGGCCTGACTTGCAATATGTAATTGCCTCGTTCGATCCGGGGCCAGAGCATCGAAACAGATCGAATCTCCGGTTCGATTCCAGCGCGGATGAAAATCACAGCGCAAATTGCCACTGATATTCTTTTTTTCAAACATATCCAGATCGACTGCCTTGATGAGCTGGTCCTTTTGCATATCAAAGATATAAAGATGTTGTCTGAATCGGTTCTCTTTGGACATCTTTTTATCTGTGGCAATCATTTGTGGATCGGGTGAAAAGACACAATGACCGTCAAAATTCAATTCTCCATCTCCTAATACCCGGAAATTTCTCTCCCCATCGGTAAACATAAAATGTTTAAAGCGATTCTGATCATTGACATCCTGAAACGTGGCAACAATTTCATGATCGTTGCGCCAGTCGAAATGGGAAACACCGTACTCGAAAGGGATGGCCTCTCTCAGCTCTGTGCCGTCGATATTGACCGTAAACATACCAGTGGCCAGATTCCTGAGATGAGGCAAATACTCGGGGCGCCACGCCCTGGCCAAAAAGAGCAACCGGGAATCGGATGTGTTGAATACCACATGATTAAACCACATGTGTGAGCCCCTGAGATCCAGGCCTCGCGCCAGGAGGAGGTCATTGACCTGGCGGATAGAGACAATCAATTTTGATTGCCCGCTATTCATATCTAAAAGAAACACTCCGTCATCATCCGGATAGGGTTCATGTTCATTGGGATCTGTCATCCCTGAATACCCCACCACATTACGCAGGCGTCCCAGCCGGCCGTAGGTCAAGCTCAGGGCATACCGTCCATTATGACTCAGGCCATTGATGGGACGGGGGAGTATCCGGGTGTTGCCGGTTTGAATATTGAATTTTTTGGAGACGATCTGATCGCCTTTTTTATCATTAAAAAAGATTTCCGAGTCGGGCCGGGCCGGATTCCAATGCAGCATGGCCCCCTGTTGAAAATTCCAGGCCAGGGTTGCGGTGAGCTTTTCGAATCTGCCGGATTTGAGGTCGATCAGTCCAATGGCTGCTTTATCGTTCGAGCCGGGCATGTGATCCTGAAAATCAGTTTCCAGTGCCAAAAGATGGGTCTGGGAATGATTCCAGGGACAGATACCGTAATATCCGAAAAAATGATGTTTAGGCCCCTGGCTGATCGTGCGGATTTTGTAGGATGGGGTGGCTTGCGATGATTTCACCGCGGCCAGGCCAGCAAGTCCCAGGCATTTGAGAAAAGATCTTCTATCCATGAGTTGTCCTCCACAATCAATACACCACAACTCTTTTTAATTGGGGCATGGCAACAGATGAGGTGATCTCGAGTCGTATGGCCCGAACCACCTGTACATCGAACCGCAGGATGCGTTTGTGTCCGACAGATTGCCCCATACAGAGCAGACGCCATTCGCCTGAACTCTTTTGCCCTTCGACGTTATAGGTGCGAATGCGTTCACCGTATTTAATGTCTTCCATGATGACGATTTGGCTGACAGGTTGATGGTTTGGTAAAACCAATTCGAACACCGTTCCGGTGCAGCCCGACATGGTCATTGCAATAAAAGCAAACAAGAATGGTCTCATTTGAACAGTACTCTTTCTGTTCACTGTTTAAGATTATTATAAGCAATCTAATAGTGGCAATCAATATATTTTGAGCGTTGACTGGAGGCCAGGATCGAACTCTCATTGCCAGGCTGACCTCTGTGAGCTCTGTGAGAAACATCATTGGATGTTCAAAAACATTGATTCCATTTCTATAGCGCCAAAAGATCTACTCTAGAACCCACGCCAGATTGAACGAATACACGATTTTGCCATCGGTGAGATAGACCCGCCCGTCCGGCGTCTGGGTGGCAGAGAGATAGCCTTCGCCTTGTCCGGTAGCGCGGATCAGCTCGTAGGTTCTCTGCCAGGGCGCGATGGTGATTGGGCCGGACTCGTCGCTGACGACACGCCGGTATTGAGCGGGCCAGGTTTGGCCTTTGTCGAACGAGAGCGCCACGTACAAGCCCGCAACCGTTGTCACCTGACCGCGGGTGTCTTTGGCCTGCAAGGATCCCAATCCAGCCAAAAGAAGGGGATGCGTACCACGAGCCATGGAATGATTTAACCGGATGAGCGCAACCCGCTGGCCGGTATCCACGGACGGCAGGTCGGTGGGTTCATGATGCCAGGTGTGTCCC
>CAYNUX010000057.1:0-13396 GCA_964400115.1 uncultured Cytophagia bacterium | reverse complement strand
CAGTCATTCATTTTTGTATAAATTCCTCATGAATATCGAATTGTTCAATATCTGGTCCATCGCTGTCTTGTGTATCGGACTGGCAGTTCTCGCAGAAACCTCGGTGAAGAAAGTTTGGCCCTGGGTGGTTACACTTTATTTGCTGTGGTGGCTCGGGTCTGCCGGTTTTTCGACCCTTGTCGGTGGGTAAACTTAAAATTTCGGGAGATCTGAACCATGACGAAACAGATTGCACTGACTCTGTTGATCTTGTTCGGTTGCAGTGCGATATTCGCACAATATGAAAATCCGCTCAGTTTGCAAGAGTGTATGGAAATCGCCTTGCAAAATAATTCGAATTTGCGAATTGCCGAGCTGCAGGTGGAATATGCCGGTGCCAATGTAACCTCTGCCTGGTCATCGGTGTTGCCAACCATAAATACGTCTTTTCAGTCGGGCAAATATATTCAAGGCGCCCGCAAGGTAACCACTGATGTCCCTTTGGGCCGTGACCCTGAGACCGGGCAAGTTGTCTATGAGCAGCGCACAATCGTACAGGATCGCGTGGAACGTAATTCGCATTCAGCTCAGATTTCACTTAATCAAAACCTGTATGATTTCGGCCGATCGACCAATACTATCAAAGGTGCCAAGTCAGCCAAGCAGAGCTATGAATACACGTTGCAAAATATACGGCTGATCGTCATTCAAAATGTAAAGGCAGCCTTTTATAATTTGCTCAAAGAGATCCGGTTAGAACAAGTCTATCAACAAGCCGTAACGCTGGCCCAGGAGCAACTCGATGAATCGCAAACCCGTCTGGAAATCGGCCTTGTTTCGCAGGCCGAGGTTTTTCAGTCCAAGGTAAACCTCGGAAAGTATCGCACTCAACTGATTACCCAACAAAATCTGGTCGAGATGGCCAGGGCTGATCTCAATACCGCTTTGGGCCGCGATCCCGGTATTCCTGTGGACGTTGTGGAGGATGTGACCGAGCCAATTTTCCCGGATTATTCGTTTCAAGAGGCTCTTGACAACGCTATGGCCAACAATCAAAACATCAAATCTCTGGAGCTGGATGTCAAGACCGCTTATTATGATTTAAAAGCTGCGCAGGCCCGCTATATGCCCACGATAGGGGGAAGCGTGCGCTATGCCCGTCAAAATGATGATATCAACCGGGTCTATACAGCGGAACTCGATATGGACTATTCAGTTACAGTGGGTGTTGGGCTGGACTTGAATATTTTCAACGGCTTTGCTGACAAGGCTGCGGTACAGCGTAATACATTGACTTATCGTATGCAGCAGGAAGATCTTGTAGAAGCCAGGCGTCTTTTGGCCTCGTCTGTTAAGGATTATTTGTTACAGTTGGATGCGTATGAGGATTTTCTTGAAATCAATAAAGAAAATATTCAAGCCGCAAAAGAAAACCTTCGCTTGCAACAAGAGCGAAGACGCGTGGGGGCAGGAACAGAGCTTGAAGTCACACAGGCTCAGGTCGATATGACGCGAGCCCAGGCAGATTATGTGCGCGCAGAATATGATGCCAAAATCGCCCGTGCTCGTCTTGAAGCGGTTATGGGGATCGAAGCCAATTAGAGGACAAGAGATGCGATTGCGCTGGTTTCTTTATCTCGTTTTGTTCGTGATCCTTTTTATCGGTTGTGATAGCACCGAGGGCGATGGCGCTGGCGGCCTCGAGCCCACTCAGCGATATCCGGAAATTCGCGAAGGATTTATCTGTGGGGATGTCATTGAAGGTAAACCAGCTTATATCGATAACACCTATTTTCGTGATGAACGAATCCATGTGTGGTTGCGTTGGGAGAACTTTTTGGGCAGCCATGAGGTAAATGTTATTTGGATTGCCCCCGATGGAGATATCGTCAGGGAAACCCGCTCCCGGTTTCGTTCCGAAAGTGGAGAACAAGTCACATTTTTTTATATCGATACCACCACGAGTGCTCCCCTGGGTCCATGGCTGGCCGAGATCAATATCGACGGTCGCTTTGCCAGAAGCTATGTGTTTTGGATTGCAGAATAGGTTATCAAAATAAACATTAGGGAATGATTCCATGTCTAAAAAATTCAAGATTGTTTTGCTCATTGTTCTGGTTGTTGTCATTGCCGGATTTGTTTTCTATTCTTTGCGTAAAAAAGGAGGCGATAGTATTCAAGTGTCGGTCTCAAACGTTGACCGGGGCAGTATTACACGCGTCGTTTCGGGGTCAGGCCAAATTCAGCCTGAAACCAGTATCGATATCTCTGCACGGATCTCCGGCGAGATTACCCTGATTCATGTGAAAGAAGGCCAATCCGTGGCTAAAGGCCAGTTACTGGTAGAGCTCGATCGGGAACGGTATGTCGCCATTGTAGAACAGGCAGAGTCCTCCTTGCTCTCCGCACAAGCGGAATTCAAAAGAGCGAAAGCGGATTATCAGCGTGTCAAAGAATTGTTTGATAAAGACTTGACCTCTCGGGCAGATCTCGATGCCGCTGAAGCCAATCTTTTGTCGGCCGAGAGTGCTGTGCAGCGCGCTCGAGCCAATCTAAAACAAGCCAAAGACGATCTGGCCAAAACCAGTATACGGGCCCCCATTTCCGGAATCGTGGTCAAGTTGTACAAAGAAGAAGGCGAAATCGCTGTGGGTTCTCAATTTCAAGCCGATCCGATCCTCAATGTCGCGGATCTCACAAAGATGGAAGTTTTGGCGGAAATCGATGAAAATGATGTGGTCTTTGTCTCAAAGGGTGACTATACAAAAATCGAGGTCGATGCCCTCCCCGATACAATCTTTGAGGGTGTGGTCACAGAAATCGCTCACATGGCCACCACCCGAGGGCGGCGTACACAGGAACAGGTGACCAACTTTGAAGTAAAAATAGGGGTTACTTCCGATGTGTCTCGATTGCGTCCCGGTATGTCTGCAACCGGCGACATTCATACGGAAACCAGAGATAGTATTTTATATGTTCCGATACAATGCGTAACTGCTCGACAGATCAGTGCAGAAAAAGACACCTCCAAAGTTCACGATGAACAAAATAGTGATTCCACTGAAAAGTTGACCCATGACAAGGAATCCGACCAGACACGCAAAGAGGTCGTATTTTTGGTGCAAAAAGAATCCAATACCGTAAAACGGGTGCCTGTAGAAACCGGTATAAGCGATGACACCCATATCGAAATCAAATCCGGATTGGAAAAAGGACAACAAGTTGTTTCCGGTTCTTACAAAGCATTATCCCAGCAGCTCAAAGATGGCAGCGCCATTACGATCAAGGAAGATGTGGGATATCGCGAACAGAATCAATCCGAATAATTGAGGGATCGTACAATGATGATTGAATTTACAGGAATTAAGAAACATTATGAGATTGGCAATATCACGGTAAAAGCTCTGGATGGGATCGATGTCGGCATCGAGCACAATGAATATGTGGCTATCATGGGGCCTTCCGGTTCAGGAAAATCAACACTCATGAATATTTTGGGCTGTCTCGATACGGCTTCAGAGGGCACCTATCGATTGAATAATACCGATGTGAGTGATATGAATGACGACGAATTGGCTGAAATTCGTAATCGCGAAATCGGCTTTGTGTTTCAGACGTTTAACCTGCTTCCTCGGGCCACGGCATTACATAATGTAGAACTGCCGTTGATATACAATGGCACGCCGACCTCGAGACGCAAGCAACAAGCTATGGATGCACTGGAGCGCGTGGGCTTGCAGGATCGTATGCATCATAAACCCAACGAGCTCTCTGGCGGTCAAAGACAGCGTGTGGCTATAGCCCGTGCACTGGTCAATAATCCCTCTATTATCCTGGCCGACGAGCCGACAGGCAATTTGGATAGCAAAACCGGCGACGAAATTATGGAGATCTTTGAAGGTCTTCAGGAAGCCGGAAATACGATTGTTCTGGTTACTCATGAAGAATATATTGCCGAACATTCGAACCGTATCATACGACTGCGTGACGGTCTTGTAGAACGGGATGAAGCGCGTGTCAATCATACACACGCCGTATAACCCATTGATTAAAGAGTTGATTCGCTTATGAGATTATTTATCTATTTTGGTGAGGGCGTCAAGATCGCCTTTGAAGCTTTAAAGTCATACAAGCTTCGTTCGATTCTGACCACACTTGGTATTATTATCGGCGTCACAACAGTCATCACAATCGTTGCACTTGTACAGGGCCTGAATCAGGCCTTTAGCAACCAGATCTCGGCTTTGGGATCCGATGTACTTTATATTGACAAATTTCCCTGGATGATGGGTGGCGATACGTGGTGGCGTTATCGAAACCGGCCCAATCTGACTGTTGAAGATGCGGAAAGGGTTAAGGAATTGTCCAATATGGCCCGGGCAGTGGCTCCGACACTTCATACCCGTCGTACCATAAAATTCCAGGACTTGTCACTGGACAGAATCCCGGTCATTGGTTCTACACCTGACTGGGTGGTGACATCGAATACTTTTCCAGAGTTTGGCCGATTTATCACGCATAATGATGTACACCGCAGACGTCACGTCGCTATGATCGGAACCGGTATCGCAGATCAACTGTTTCCGACCTCTGATCCTCTGGGTGAATCGATCCTGATCGACGGTATTAGGTTTACGGTTGTGGGGGTTCAGGAAAGAAAGGGTAAATTCTTTGACAATGATCTGGATGCCCAGGTCATTATTCCCATAACAGCCTTTCAAACTGCATTTGGAGTGCGATACCGGTCTGTGCACATCGAGGTTAAAGCCCCCGCCCCTGAAGTCCTGGATGATGCCGAAATCGAACTGACTGGTGTCATGCGCAGAATAAGGGGGTTGAAAGGAAATGAGGAAAAAAATTTTGCGATCAACAAACAAAGCATGTTGATGGATACATACAAGAATCTCACAGGGACGCTATGGGCCGTTGCTATCGGTGTAGGGGCCATCTCCCTTTTGGTCGGCGGAATCGGCATTATGAATATTCTTTTGGTTTCTGTTACTGAAAGAACCCGGGAAATTGGTATTCGAAAAGCTTTGGGCGCCAGACGTCGTGATATCCTCTGGCAATTCTTGATCGAATCGATGATGATTTGTGCTTTGGGTGTTTTTTTAGGCATTCTTTTGGCTGTTGGCCTGGCAAAGATAGTCGAAGCAACAACGCCTATTCCTGCGGTAATTACTGCGTGGGTTGCTTTTCTCGGGATCGGCTTTGTGGTGACAATCGGACTGGTGTTCGGCATCTATCCTGCCCATAAAGCCTCAAAGCTCAATCCGATCGAAGCGCTGCGATTCGAATAAACGAGGAGCATATTGTGCAATATAGTGAAAATGTCAATATATCCCTGGATGCTATTCGCGTCAACAAGTTGCGCTCTGCATTGACTCTTTTGGGTATCATCATCGGGGTCATGACGATTATCGGTATGCAATCCCTGATTACCGGGCTGAGAAAGAACATCAATCAGCAAATCAGTGCGCTGGGCAGCAATGTGTTTCAGGTACAAAAATGGCCTGCCATAGGTACGGCAGGCACAAATTGGGAAAAATACCGGAACCGTGAAAATATCACGATAGAAAATTACGAGTTTGTCAAGGAAAAGGTCCCGGCTGCCAGAGCAGTGGGCGCTGAACTCTGGCAGCAAGGTGTTGAAGTGCGTTCCCGGGATGAAAAAACTCTACCGGTCATGTCGGTTTGTGGCGGTACTCCTGCTTTTCTCATATGTAACGGATTTGAGATTGCAGACGGGCGGTTTTTATTCGAACACGATCTCATGTATAACGGCAGAGTCGCGGTCATCGGGTTGGACATTGTAAACAAGTTGTTCCCATATGAAAATCCGATAGGCCGGGAGATCAAACTTCAGGGTCAACCCTTTGAGGTGATCGGAGTGTTCACAGAACGGGGAAGTCGTTTTGGCAATTCCCTGGATCGTTATGCTGTCATTCCCATCGGCTCCTTTGTCAGGCTCTATGGCAAGAAACGGTCAGTGCGTATTACGGTTCAGGCGCTATCTACTTCTCTGTATGACAAGGCCATGGAACAGACTATTGGTGCCCTGCGCATCTCCCGTAAAGTCTCCCCGGGTGAAGAAAACGATTTTGACATCTATTCCAATGATACGGTCATGGAGTTCTTTGATAATCTGACCCGTATGGTTCGTATTGTGGCCATTGCCATTGCTTCGATCTCTTTGATCGTGGCCGGGGTTGGAATTATGAATATTATGCTGGTTTCCGTCACCGAACGCACCCGTGAAATAGGAATACGCAAATCTATTGGTGCCAAAAGAGGGGATATCCTGGGCCAGTTTCTTATCGAAGCCGTTGTTCTTTGTGAATTAGGGGGAATTATTGGAACGCTAATGGGGTTGGGTATTGCAAGGTTGATATCCATGTTCACGCCTGTACCCGCGGCTGTTCCTATGATTTGGGTCATTATGGCTTTGTTGTTTTGTTCAATTGTCGGAGTGGTTTTCGGCTTGTACCCTGCTTCAAAAGCAGCTCGTTTAGATCCAATAGTTGCGCTTAGATATGAATAGTGGAGGCATTCATGCAAATCAGTCAAAACGTCAACAAAGATGTACTTGTTCTCTCCTTGAAAGGAGATTTGATGGGTGGACCGGATTCGGAAATTTTTCGCCAAGTGATCGACCAGGCCATCGAAGATGAGCGGACAGCTCTGGTCGCCGATATGTCTCATGTATCCTGGATGAACAGTGCCGGCCTTGGGATGCTTATCAGTGCTCTTGCCAGTTTGAGAAGCAGTGGCGGTGATTTACGTTTGGCGAATCTCAATGATCGTTTGAGACGTCCCCTGCAAATCACGAAACTGGATTCTGTATTTCAAGAGTTCGAGACCGTCGAAAGCGCTGTCAAAAGTTATCAATAATGGGGAGCACAAGTCATGGCTCAATATACACGTGAAGAGATTATAAAACGCATTAGAAACGGTGAATCGCTTGCGGGTCAGGATCTCTCCAATGTCGATCTTTCCTACGAAACGCTCAAAGGGGCAGATTTTAGCAATTCCGATTTGCGTGACGCTCATTTGCAAAATTCTAATCTCGATAGTGCCAACTTTGCTGGGGCAAATCTGCAAAAAGCGTTTATGTTTGGGTGTAATGTTCAAAATGCGAATTTTTCCGGTGCCAACCTGAGTGATACCAATTTGCAGGATAGCAATCTTGAAAATGCGAATTTTCAACAGGCAAACCTCTATCATGTAAGCCTTTTCGGTTCCAATTTGGAAAATGCCGATCTTTCACAAGCAGATTTGACCAGATCGCGACTTAAACGTGCCAACCTGCGCGGAGCGAAACTCGATTCAGCCAACTTGCACCGTGCTCATCTGGAACGCGCCGATCTTACAGGAGCGAGTTTTGAGCAGGCTGATCTGGGCGAGGCCAATATTTCCAATGCTCATTTTGAATCCAGACAGTTTGATAATGCCAAAAAACAGGGACTCGTTGGTCTTTGACAAAGACCCATTATCCCTCAGTCTGTTTCGGGTATGGGAGGGATGACCATTAATTTGCACTTGATAAATGTTAAAAAATCCCGTACCTTGCCAAGAGGTACATATAGTTGGATAAACAACTTTTAGAAAAATTGGAGCATCTGCGCCAGCGGGTCGATGAGCAGATGTTGGCAATCCTGGACAAGTCTTTCCCTCAGTATCTGTATGATCCCATGCGTTATGTGGTGTCTGCAGGAGGCAAGAAATTACGACCATTGTTATTGCTATTGGTATGCGAGTCGATGGGAAAAGAGATATCCCATGCCTTACCCGCTGCTGCTGCAATGGAAATGGTACATGATTTCTCCCTTGTGCACGATGATATTATGGATCACGATGACCTTCGACGGGGACGTCTGACAGTCCATAAAAAATGGGATCAGAGCGTGGCCATATTGGCTGGCGATGGGTTGTTGGTCTATTCTTTTCGACTTTTGACCCAATGCCCGCCGCAATATATCCCCCGGCTCGTTGAAATGTTTTCCGGTTCAATCATTGCTGTTTGCGAAGGCCAGAGCCTGGACAAGACCTTTGAACAACAGGATCGGGTCTCTTTGGAAGAGTATAAAGAGATGATTTTGTTAAAGACCGGCAAATTATTCGGATTGTCCTGCGCAATGGGAGCCGTACTGGCGGATACAAACCAGGATAAAGTCCGTGCTATGCGATTATTTGGGGAACATCTGGGGACCGTTTTTCAAATACAGGACGATTTGCTCGACCTGACCGCAAGTGAACAGGCGTTGGGCAAGGATGTCGGTAGTGATATTAAAGAAGGAAAAAAGACTTGGCCGGTTTTGCATTTTTTTCAACATGCTCTGCCTGATCAACTGAAAGCCTATAAGCAATTGACAAGCGGGCACGTTGGCTCTGAACAAATCCCGGAGATTGTTGAGCTCTTTTTAAAGACCGGATCTATTCAGGCTGCTGTGCAAACCATGAAACAGGATCTGGAGATACTGCATAATACTCTGCAGATATTGCCTGATAACCAGGCAAGCGACGCCTTGCGTCAAATCGTTGCGTTAATTGAAAAACGGGACCGGTGAGCGATCATTACATATTGAGGATCGAGTGCGATTATTTTTATATTTTTTGCTTTTTCTTACTGTATTCGTGGTCATTGAAAAAATCGTCATGGTTATTATAAGGGGAGATATATTTAAGCCAGGTGCGGTTAAAGATTCATTTCGTTCCCTGGGCAAAGATCTGTGGCTCGGGGCTCGTATGTTTGTGGTCCTGTGGTTACTCTATCTGATTTTTATTTGGTTTGTTCGTAACATGTCCTAGTGATCCCAATGCAACTCTTTTAGCAGTTCATCTGCCTGTTCCTGATGATCCTCCCGCAATCGTGATTTCCATTGTTGTACATAACGGATGTGGTTTTTCCTGTCGTGTTTCTCGAGTATATCCAGATCTAGAATCTCCCAACTCATTTTGTTGACCAGATTCCAGTCCCCCTTGAACCATGCTTCTTTCATGACTTGAAAAAAGCTTGTCCGGCAATTCTGTTCAAATTCCGATATTTTAGGGTGTCGATAATAGGCGTCGGCAAAGATTGTAAATGCCTCAGAATAGCGCTTTGTTTCGAATAATTTTTTTCCCCAGGAATTGTACAAGTTGATTTCAAAATTGACATTGGAACGCGAGTCCTTGTTAAACATCTGAGCCAAGACCACATATTCATAAGCCTTGCCATAATTTCCTTCATCCCTGGCAAAGTAGGCCCGGTTATAGGCCAGCAAACCGAGCAATTCGGTGTTATCGATGGGTCTGCCTTTAGAGTTCTCGTATGCATAAAGACGATCCAATCCTATTTGCGCGGCCTGACTTGAAGGATAATATTGTGCCAGCAACTGCGAATAGGCATGCAGGTTTTCCATGATATTAAATCCCATAAGAGTCGTATTCTCGACCATCACTTTTTCGGTAAAGTTGGGAAAAATGGTATACGTATGCGTAGGCGTTTCAAATGCTTCTGTTGGCCAGCCCAAATCACTACAAACAAGATTATAAAGAATCGTTCCTGCCACACAATTGTAGCGTTTCTCCTTTATGACATTGATCAGGGTTGTCGCTGTTTCTTTATATTGCAAAAGCCAGGATGAATGAAGATAAGAAAAGACTTTGGCAGCAGAGCCTGTCCGGTCAAATGAATCCAAATGGAATTCCCGTATCGTTAAGAGTAGATCATCATACCAGTCCATGTATTGCTGAAGGTTTGTTCGGCTGCGGGCGCCAGAGAGGATAAAGGCTGCCTCGATATGGCTATAATTGTCAAGCGTATAGTCCTGAATATCCTGTTGCAGGGCTTTTTCCAGAGGGGTTAATGAACTCGCGTGTGGGGCTGCACAAGAAATCAGCAAAATGAGAAAGAGTTGTTTGGCGAATTTTTCCAAGTCAAAATCTCCGTACTACGGGACTATTGGTTTAATTTTTATTTTTTTTGCAAGTGATCACATGTGTAAAACGTTGATAAAAAACAACAGTTCCCGTATTTCAATTCTTAAAGCGCCCGGCGTTAATCTCGTATTTGGTGATCTTGTAGTTTATGATTCGTTCGGTGGTATTCAAGAGTCTCGAGGCTTTGGCTCTGTTGCCACGGGTGGTTTTTAAAGCGTCCATGATCAATTCTTTTTCATAGGCAATGACGGCGTCCTCGAGCGACAATTCCGAGATTGTATTACTGCTTTCTGCTGTTTGCAGGGTAGGGGGGAGATGATAACTGTGAATGACCTGATCTTCACAAACGAGTACAGAGCGTTCAACACAGTTTTCCAGTTCCCGCACATTGCCTGGCCAATGATAACGCATGAGCATATCTATGGCCGGTGTCGAGATGCGTTTAACGGTTTTGCCCAGACTTCGTCCATACTTTAACATAAAATGGTCGGCGAGTAGCAATATATCTGTCTTGCGTTCTCTCAACGGAGGCATATAAATGCTGAAAACATTCAATCTATAGTAAAGATCCTCCCGGAATGTGTTTTCAGTAATCCTTTCCTCCAGGTTAGAGTTGGTTGCAGCAATGACGCGAATATCGACCTTGATGGTTTCGGTGCCACCGACTCGCTCGAATTCCTGTTCCTGCAATACACGTAACAGTTTCACCTGGGTCATAGGACTCAGATCGCCGATTTCATCGAGAAAAATACTGCCACCATTGGCAAGCTCAAATCGTCCTTTTTTTCTGCTGGTTGCACCGGTAAAGGCGCCTTTTTCATATCCGAAAAATTCCGATTCTATGAGATTTTCAGGAATCGCGGCACAATTGACCCGAATAAAGGGCTTTTCGCGTCGTAAAGAATTATAGTGAATCGCTTGAGCGATGAGTTCTTTGCCGGTTCCTGATTCTCCGCGCAGCAGTACAGTGGTGTTTGCACGCGCGACCTGTGTTACTTTTTCATAGACTTCCCGCATTTCATGGCTGTTGCCGATGATGTTGTGAAAACTGTGTTCATTCTGCAATTTCTGTTTGAGCAATACATTTTCATCTTCAAGTTTTTGGCGCTCAAGGCCGAGAATGCGCTGTAGCTGGATGGGATGAATCAAGGCTGTGGCCACCAACAAGAGAAAATTCAGAGCATCGTCATAATTGCGTTTGGGACTGTAACCGAGATTGACAAACAGGACTCCAAGGGTTCGGTAATCCAGTGTGATGGGAACACCGATAAATGTTTGTTCCGAATCTCCTTCCGGAATCCAGGAGCTCATGCGGTTCAGGTAAAGAGGTTCTTTACTGACCTGGGGGACGACAATGGGTTTTCCTGTTTCCGCAATGCGCCCTGTTAGTCCCTCGTTCATGGCATAGACTGTTTTTGCCCGGTCTTTACGAATACCGATACTCGCCTTGAGGGTCAATTTGTTACGATCTTCGTTGACCAGAAAAACCGCTCCGGAGCGGATATTGTACGATTCCTGCAGGATATAAAGAACCGCATCGAGGGCCTCGTCGAGATTTGCGGTTCGGCTCGTGGCTCGATTAACCTCCATCAATATGGCCAGTTTGCGGTTGGCAGATACGGTTTGTGAACGACCCGCTTTATGTTGCATAACTCCTCTTTTCCTAAAAAAACAATATTGTGGGGTGTAATCTCTCAAGATACATTATTGTATGAAAAATTCAAAGCGTTTTTTCAAGTCTTGATGCAGATCTCTGATGCAAAAAAAAGTTTTTCCATAATGGGCACAGAGGAATACCGAGAGAGATAAAAACAGAGCTAAACATATGAAATTTTTGTTCTCCTTTTGATGCTCTGTGGTGACGGAATTTTTTAGTGCTATAAAAACGATAGAATGAGAGAATTTCATTCTATTTTGAGAATAATTATACTTGATCGAAAAACGATGGATAAAAAAAAAGTTCTACATAATTGTTTTGACCTTTTTGGTTTGCTTCAAAATTGTAGGAACGGATTAAAACACAAAAATTTTGCTTGTTTCCTATGTAGTGTAAAAACAATATATTAAGATTTTGTGGGTGGATACCGGAAACAGAATCACCGTTGGCATATGTTTTGCTTGGAACCTGATCAAATAATCGACGTGCGAGGAGCAAGGTGTATCGGGACAAGGCCCTTTAGCGACAAGAATTCATGTATGGTGATATCTGGAGGAAGCAGAATGAAACGGTTTAGATGGTTTTCGGTTGTGTTTGCGAGTTTGTTTATTTTCAGCAATGGTTCAACGCAGGGCTTGTCCCTTTCGGGGGATGTAACGGTCGCATCGACTTATGTCTGGCGAGGTGTGAGGCAATTCAATGGTTCAGCTGTTCAGGGAACGGTCGGTGCTTCATACCGCGCACTTGATTTTGGATTATGGGCTTCGAATGTCAGCTTTGGCGATGACACGTTGATTGAAACCGATCCGTTCGTGGAGGTGACCTTGCCGACAGGTGAATTCTCATCCGCTCTCGGCCTTGTCTATTATACCTATGATTTTTCTTCATTCAATGATAATGCCGATGGTGAAATCGAACTCTATGGAACTCTGGGATACGGTGTTGCAGGACTGGCTGTTTTCTATGTTCCAAGTCAGGGCAGCACAGAGGGGGATGTCAGCGACTCTTTTTATTGGATCACTGCCGGTGTCGCTTTTCCTGTGGGGAATAGTGAGCTTTCTGTTGGGTATGAATTCGGTACCTATTCGAGTCGGTTTCTGCCCGAGCCTACAGAGGATGCCATGGGTGTTTTTGTTCTGGGCTGGACAAAGCCCATCACTGAAATCGTTTCTGCGTCCTGGAACTATGTCATCCCCAGTGAATCGCAAATCGACAATAGTTTGTGGGTCGGCCTGTCAGTTGCCTATTGACGGGTTGATTTACATCCGCTGCCAAACAATTGTAAAAGATTGTAATTTCGAAATTTTGTGGGAACAAAAATCGGTGCATAATGTTATACTTAACAACTCTCTCTCTCCTTTCTTCTAGCCCTTTCCTCCATGAGGAAGGGGCTTTTTTGTTAACGTATCCTTGTTGTCTGATTTTGATAATATTATCAGGGAGAATACGCGCGAAAGAAATTTTCGCTTTATTAAATAAATATTACTTGCGTGTTTAACTAACTTTCTTTATATTTCATGCTTTAACTCTTTATTATTTGAATTACTTTTTATTATCCTCAAGGAGAACATCATGGCTTCATTGCGCCAACAGGTTTTATTAAAGATCGCGGCCAATACCCACATTCCTTCCAGTACGATAGAAAAGGAGGCGGGATATGACTTTGGAACCAATACCTTCAACGACCAGGTCATGCGCGAACGATTACCCAAGGATGTCTATCGTAAGCTGGTCATGACAATAATGTCCGGAAGCAAATTGGATTTGTCCATTGCTGATTCAGTAGCCCACAGACGTGCCACGAGATCCGCCCCTGGCCGGGGCGCGGGGTGTGATTCA
>CAYNUX010000056.1:0-13415 GCA_964400115.1 uncultured Cytophagia bacterium | reverse complement strand
CTATCATTATCACGTCCGTTCTCAGTCCTACTCTCAGATATCGCACAAAGGTACATCATGCAAAATATAGGTTCGCTGAATCACCGGATTCAGACAAATCGTGAGAAAATTCATAGGATGCCCGGTAAGAAATGGTTCTCTGATTTAGTGTATTATAATCGTTTATGAATATAGAGTCAAGAAAAAACTGGCGGTTTTAGCAGAGATGTAACGTTGGCCGTCGGGGGTTGTCTGATGCCAGAAACCTTTAACCATAGACCTCTTGACAATGATCAAAAAATCGACTATGTTGACAAAACATTGACTCGTTCAAATCCTGGGAGAAAAATATGAGAATCGCATTATGTGTTCTTTTTAGTGTTGTCAATGTCTTTGCGGCGGTCTATGACATTACAGAATACGGAGCAAAGGGGGACAAAGAGACGAATGACGCGCCCTATATCCAGGCCGCCATCGATGCCTGTCATGAATCGGGAGGAGGCACGGTTTATGTCCCTGCAGGAGATTTTCTCACAGGATCCTTGCGGCTAAAAGATCATGTCAGCATAGATCTGGCTTGCGGAGCCACCCTGTGGGTGAGCCGGGATCCGGATCATTTTCCGGAAAAAAACCGGGGGGTTCTGTTTTTAGCCAATGGAGCCAGTCACATTTCGATTGTGGGTGAGGGACGCATCCATGGACAGGGCACCGCGGATTATGGCCGCAGAAAAGATGTCGAATATGAGCCTCTCTCTTTTCGTACCGGCATTTTCTTATTACAAGAGTGCGATTTTGTGACCATCCGCGATATCAAGATCGAATATTCCGATGCGTGGACCATTCATCTGAAACGCTGCCAGCGCGTGTTGATCGACGGAGTGTATATTTTCAATAACATGCTCCGCGTCAATTCTGATGGCATCGATCCCAATTCTTGCCGCGATGTGCGCATTTCCAATTGTCATATCGTGGCCGGCGATGATTGCATCGTCCTGAAATCAACAGAACCTTATCCCTGTGAAAATATTGTGGTGAACAATTGTATTCTCGAATCCACTTCAGCCGCGCTCAAGATCGGCACCGAATCGCATGGCGATTTCCGCGATATTCATTTCAGCAATATCACCATCCCCAAGGCCCGCATCGGATGCGGATTCAATCTCAAAGACGGAGCCACGATCGAACGCATTACCTTTTCGGATATCTCGATACAATCCTCTCAGCCCGAGTGGATCCGTCAAAATGCCTATCCCATTCATATGGATATCGAAAAGCGCAATAAAGATTCAAAAATCGGTATGATCCGCGATGTCTCATTCAGCAACATTCAGATATTTACGGACAGCAAGATCCTCATTCAGGGCATGCCCGAGAGTCCGCTCGAAAATATTTCATTCGATCACATTACGTTGCGTATTACGAATCCGCGGGATTTTAGTGATTATCACAAGCATGTCGGCGGCAGAAGAAGCACCAGCGGGATCAGAGATACCCTGTATGCGCGCCAACCCAATTATATGACGTTTGCCCATATCAAGGGCCTTTCCCTGAGCCATATCAGCATTCTGGCAGACCGAAAGGATCAGCCTGCGTCTGAAAACAAGGGACTCTCTGCCCATCATGTCAAAAATCTCTCTACTCAAAATCTTTATGTTGATCCGCATCTGGTGAATATGGCCGGGCCATGGTACAGATTGGAAGATTGTGAGCTCGTGAACGGATTCTAGCTTTCCATTTTTCAACGTTTCGGATTGTGGGGCAGGGGTGGAAAAAAACCAATGATGAGGTCAGATCGGAGATTTAAGATCGGTTTGTGTTTCCAGTGGACCGAGACCTGAAAGGTGAAAAGACACCTTTCAGGTCGTCTGCGGTTTTAAAGATGTGGGCCGTTTTGTTATAGGCTGTGCTGTTAGGACTATTGGAAATCAATACTCATTACCCGTGCAAAAGCCCAAATGCAATCCCCTTTGTCAACAGACGATTTTAATTCTTGTCCCCAACTCGTCTACCGCTCCGGAGCATTTGGATGTTTCAGCCTGTGCAAAACCGATTGGCTCTATTCAATTCCCTTACTCTATAAACCCACCCGCATAATAAAGACACCTTCATCGGGCAGCAGTGAATGCTTTTGACCTTGCAGGTTTTTTTTAACCTGCCAGGTCTGGGGTGCAGGGACTGCAAACCCTTTGGAGCCTCCCGGAGGCCGGAATTGGTCTCACCCCCCGGGAGGCATTCGACAAATGTTTCCCTCCCCGATGGAAATTCCTGAACACCAGATTCGTTACTAAAGTTAGAGATCTATGTGAATGTTTATCAATGAGGATAATGTTATGCCAGTTCACAATACCGATCTTGCCGATAAGCATATCCGCATGGCTAAAGAGATAGGTGTCAAATTGGCGATCTCGACCGATGCTCATACCCTCGATGATCTCGATTTTATGAAATACGGCGTGGCTCAGGCCCGGCGCGGCTGGCTCGAAAAAGAGGATGTGCTGAATAGTTACAAATGGCAACAATTGAAAAAATTGTTAACACGAAACTAGCCCGGGTATCCATAAATGACACAACAGGACGAAAGAACTTTAGTATTTTACTAGGGAGTCAAAATTTATGGCAAAGAATCCGTTCAAGAAAAATCCGGATACAGATTTCAAAGAGATCGACAAGCTCGATCAAAAAGAGGCCAAAAAGCAGGTCGATCAATTGCGCGAGGCCATCGATTATCATGATGTTCGCTACTATACCAATAACGATCCGGTGATCTCTGACCGGGCCTATAATAAATTGTTCAAACGACTGCAGGATTTGGAAGAGGAATTCCCGGATCTCGAATCCCCGAATTCGCCCACCAAACGGGTGGGTGCCGAGCCCGTGGACGAACTGAAAAAGAAAAAACATACGCGGCCCATGCTCAGTCTGGATTCGTCTTTGGAAAAATCAGAGATCGAGGATTTTAAGGATTATATCGACCGGCATATCGATGAAAAAGTCGAATATGTCCTGGAACCCAAACTGGATGGATTGTCCGTAGAAATCGTGTATGAAAACGGATCTTTTGATTATGGCGCGACCCGCGGAGACGGCACCACCGGCGAGGATATCAGTGAAAATTTAAAGACCATCGGCTCTCTGCCGTTACAGTTGCAAAGCGATGGCGAAATCCCCAAAAAGCTGGCCGTGCGCGGGGAGGTGTTGATGTCGCGATCCGGCTTTCAAGAGATCAATAAAAAGCGCGTCAACCAAGGCAAGGAGCCCTTTGCCAATCCCCGCAATGCGACCGCCGGCACAGTACGACAGCTGAACCCCAAGAATGTGGCAGACAAACCGCTGGACATTTTTTTCTACGAGATGTTACAGGTGGATGGCTGGGAGGTACACTCGCACTGGGAGGTGCTCAAGCAATTTCCCAAATGGGGACTGAAAACCCATCGACTCAATAAAAAAGTAAAATCCATGAGTGATGCCGAGAAATACCATCATAAACTCACAGAGGAACGCGATGACATGGATTATGAGATCGACGGTATTGTCATCAAGGTCGATGATTTCTCGCAGCGAGAAACATTGGGTACCCGGGAACGCAATCCCCGCTGGGCCATGGCCTGGAAGTTTCCGCCCAAAAAAGAGATGACCCGTTTGCGCGATATTGTCGTGCAGGTGGGACGTACCGGCATGCTCACCCCTGTGGCGTTGCTCGATCCCGTGGATATCGGCGGCGTCACGGTAAGCCGTGCTACCCTGCACAATGAGGATGAGGTCAGAGAAAAAGATGTACGACCCGGCGACAAGGTGAGGGTCATTCGCGCCGGTGATGTCATTCCAAAAGTGGCCGAGAGAGTCAAAGAAAGAGGCAAAGAACGGAGCAAAGAGTTTTCCATGCCCGACAGATGCCCGGTCTGCGATACCGAGGTGGTCAAGGAAGGAGCATACACTTTTTGTCCGGCCGGGCTCTCGTGCAAGGCTCAACTGGTGGGGCATATCATCCACTATGTATCCGGCGATGCTATGGATATCGAAAATCTGGGAGAAAAGATCGTACAACAACTGGTGGATCGCGAAATGGTCAAAGACTTGAGCGATCTTTATCGCCTGGAAAAGGAGGATTTTTTGCAGCTGGAAGGATTTGCCGAAAAATCTTCTCAAAAACTCGTGCATGCGATTCAACATTCGAAAAAACCAGAGCTGGAGTCCTTTTTATATGCTCTGGGGATCCGGCATGTGGGCCAACATATCGCCAGGGTCTTGGCCAGGAAATATCAGGATCTGAATGCCCTGCGCAAGGCCGGTCTGGATGACCTGAAAAAAACGCAGGAGATTGGCCCCGAGATCGCAGAGAGCGTCAATCATTTTTTCGGGGAAAAGCAAAACCAAAAAATCATCGACCGGTTACAGGATGTGGGCGTCGAGGTACAGTCCGTCCAGGTGTCTGAAAGCGACGAGTTGGAAGGAGTCACCTTTGTCTTTACCGGTGAACTGGACTCGTTCACCCGTGACCAGGCCAAAGAGCGCGTCGAAAAATTGGGCGCCCGAGCCACATCCAGCGTCAGCGGCAATACCGATTACCTGGTTGCCGGGGAGGATCCGGGAAGCAAATTGGATGATGCCAAAAAACACGATGTGAAAATTATCGATGAAAAAGAGTTTAAAAAACTCTTGCATGATTCCGGTGGATAGGGGGAAAAAAGGTCTTTGTCTAGTCTCATTTTTTTACTATACTGTTATATTGCATAAACAGGAGGTAAAAATGAGATTGTGGTTATCGGGGGTGGCTCTGTTTTTTACATTTCAGGCTGCAGCACAAAATTCTATTCAGATCGACGGTGACTTTAGCGATTGGCAAACCATTCCGGTGGCCGTGACCGATCCGGCAGATGATGTTCACGATACGGATGGCTATCCTGTGGGCGGAGCCCCGCAATATCGCGCCTATTCCGATGTCGATCTTCTCGAGGTAAAATTTGCACATGGCGATGAGAATCTGTACGGATACATGAAAGCAACCGGTGTGATCGGACGTACCTCGTCGGATACACTCGGACATGCCAGGGCCGGGCGCTATTATTTTATTTTTACCATTGACACGGATGACGATACAGTAACCGGGTATCCGCTGCGGGAAGGGGGGTATTATCCTGACAGCCGAGGCTATGATGTCAATATGGAAGTGGAATTTTATAACGGCGGATTCAATACCGGGCATTATATCAATCACGAATTTCTTTCCCAGCACCAGGTCGACACCCAGGGCATTCAGGATCTTAAAGACGGCATTATTCGCCTGGCGCCCGGAACATATGATTATTATACCCAGTGGGTGACTCGTCCTGATTCGAGTACCATCCTGGTCTCGGACCGCGGGCCCGTGATCCAGGGCATTATTACTATCGCCGTCTCTCCGGATGGACACGAAGCAGAGATAAAAGCACCGATGTGGGGATTTCTCGAAACCCCTGAAGGTGAACCCATCATCGGATTGGGCAAGACCATCGTGGTGTCAGCATCGCTGGAGGCCAGCGGTGAATTGTCTGAAGAAGCTATAAAGCGGGGTTATACACCAGGCAGCAAGTCGGTATGGGGCTCGGATACGGCCGAACCCTTTCGATATACCCTCAACGATCCGGCAACCAAAGTGAGACAAGCGTCTTCACAGTTCCCCCGCACCATTCGCCTGGATCAAAATTATCCCAATCCCTTTAATCCGTCGACAATGATCTCCTTTGAACTGACCGAGCCGCAAGAGCTCACGTTGGTGATCTATGATGTTGCCGGCCGGGTGGTTACGACGTTAGCACAGGGCAAATATTCTCCCGGCATGCATAGGATGAACTGGAATGGTCGGGACAGTCTCGGCCGCCGAGTGTCATCGGGGCTCTATTTTTACGAGCTGAGGACGGAAACACATCGTCGGGTGCGCAAGATGATATTTGCGAAATAGACCTGAAAGGACGACACATCATTCTCGCGCATCAGACTGTTGCAGATTGCCGACCAGCCGTCATCCCTGCGGACGCAGGGATTCATGGCTGCGGGCGGAAGAGGAGCCTTATCGGTCATCCGGCTCTAGTGCGAAGGACAAACTCTTAATCATTACAGTCCAGAGCCTTTATCCACCTCAGGCTCGATTCATTTCAGGCTATTTTCCCCAGCCAGAGGCTGGGAATGAAAAATCAGAGCACAAGAGATTATTTGAACTTGTCTGCTGCTTTTTGTATGGAATCGCTGAGCGAGTTCCAGGCTTCCTCTGCGCCGGTCTTGAGTTCTTCCCAGGCATCTTCCCGGGCATTCTTTAATTCAGCCAGTTTGAGCTCGGCATCTTTTCGTTTGGTGCGCAGGTTTTCAAGCTCGTCTTTATATTTGCTTTTGGTCTCTGCCTGAGACTGTTCAGCTTTGGCTTGCAGTTTTTCGATTTCTGCGTCCAGCTCTTTGAGTCTGGCAGCCAGTTTATCGATATACTCTTGTCTGTTAGCCATTGAAATCCTCCTGAATCGTGTATATTCTATCTTACTTTGCACAGCAAGGTGTGAGAACTCTCTGTGCAATTTTTGTAACGATAATCGTACAAGCAATCATCCAATCCGGACAGGCAGATGAGTAAAATCAGGTGGTTTTTTCGCAAAACACTTTGATGGCATCCATATCATTGGCCAGGGCTTTGGTCATGTGACCGATGCCCTGGCCGGAATGTCGCTCTTGCCGCGCATCTTTATCAGCGCAATGCTGCTCTTTCCTCTGGGATTTTTTATGGGCATGCCATTCCCCAAAGCCGGACTGCGTGTAGGCGAGCTGGTGGACTGGGGATTTGCCGTGAACGGTGCGGCCTCGGTTCTGGGGTCGGTCGCGATCATGCTGGTGGCATTCACCTGGTGCTTTCAGGTCGCTTTGCTGAGTGGAGCGTTTTTGTATGCCATTGCATGGGCATTTTACTCCCATAAAACAGCGTGGAACGGATAGGAATTTGCAAGCCAGTTATCTTTATAACTGGCTTGCAAAAAACTTGTTTTTCTGTTGCTTGTACAGAACTTTTCAATTCGATGGATGCCCCGGGTTCAATTTGACAATGAAAAAATGCACACAAAACACCCTCCCTCGGGTTTTTATTCCTCTGTGTTTGTCATCGTGCAGTTGAAACTGGACAGGATTTATCATTTTGATCCGCTCTTTTTTCCTGGATTTTTACTGTTTACAACCGCGTTTGAAACAGCAGGAACCTTTACTGTCGCTAAATGGGTTCAAATATGGCCTGACCAGAGGATGGTTTCTCTTGAAAGAATAAACAAGTCAGTGGGTTTTTGTCTGCTTGTCATTGGGTTCTGATTCGAGGAGAATCAAATAATCCTTTTGAATGCGCTGATTTTTTATTACAATGAGCGCTGACTGAAACCTTTTATGCATCACAATTATCATTCTGGAGTGACAATGGCGACCGAACCCAATAAAATCATCTATTCCATGATCAAGGTGAGCAAAACCTATGGACAAAAGACCGTGTTGAAAGATATTTCACTCTCTTATTTTTATGGGGCCAAGATCAGTGTGCTTGGCTTGAATGGCTCAGGAAAAAGCTCATTGCTCAAGATCATGGCCGGGAGAGACAAGGATTTTAACGGCCAGACCACCATTTCACCCGGATTTACCATCGGACTCCTCGAGCAGGAACCGGTTTTGGACAATACCAAAACCGTCAAAGAGATCGTACAGCAAGGGGTTCAGGAAATTATGGATGTCATTGCCGAATATGAAGAGATCAACAACAGCTTTAGCGAGCCCATGGATGATGACAAAATGAATGCCCTGATCAAGCGTCAGGGCCAGGTGCAGGAAAAAATGGATCACCTGCAGGCCTGGGATTTGGACTCTAGGCTCGATCTTGCTATGGATGCGCTCAATTGTCCTCCGGGAGAAACGCCGGTTAAGGTGCTTTCCGGTGGCGAATCCCGCCGTGTTGCTTTGTGCCGGTTGCTCCTGCAAAAGCCAGATATTCTTCTGCTCGATGAGCCGACCAATCACCTCGATGCAGAGACGGTTTTGTGGCTGGAAGCAGAACTGGACCGTTATAGCGGTACGGTCATTGCTGTGACCCATGATCGCTATTTTCTCGATAATGTTGCAGGATGGATCCTGGAACTGGATCGCGGCCATGGAATCCCCTACAAGGGCAATTACTCTTCCTGGCTGGAACAAAAACAAATACGTCTGCAGCATGAAGAAAAAAAAGAGACCGAGCGGCAAAAGACTCTGCAACGCGAGCTCGAATGGATCCGTATGGCCCCTCGTGCCCGTCAGGCCAAGTCCAAAGCCCGCATCAATGCCTATGAACAGATGCTGAACCAGGATCCCGGCAAGCGGCAACGCGATATTGAAATATATATTCCGGCAGGCCCACGCCTTGGTAAGGAGGTCATAAAGGCTGAAAAGATAAGCAAAGGATACGGGGAAAAGCTCTTGTTCGAGGATTTTTCATTCAATCTTCCTCCCGGCGGGATCATCGGGGTTATCGGGCCAAATGGTGCCGGCAAATCCACCTTGTTTCGTCTGATCGTCGGGCAGGAAAAGCCGGATTCCGGATCGATAAAAATAGGTGAAACTGTCCAGTTGGCCTATATCGACCAGAGCCGCGAATCTCTGGATCCGGACAAAACCGTATGGGAAATGATCAGTGACGGCGGTGATTTTATAAAGCTGGGCAACCGCGAGCAGAATTCTCGGGCTTATGTCAGCCAATTTAACTTTATGGGACCTGATCAACAGAAAAAGCTCGGCACTCTTTCCGGAGGTGAGCGTAACCGGGTGCATCTGGCCCTGGCCCTGAAGCAATGCGCCAATGTGATTTTACTCGATGAACCGACCAATGATCTGGATGTCAACACCATGCGTTCACTGGAAGAAGGATTGCTCAATTTTGCAGGCTGCGCCGCGGTGATCAGCCACGATCGCTGGTTTTTGGATCGCATTTGTACGCATATCATCTCTTTCGAAGGAAATAGCCAGGCAGTGTGGTTTGAAGGCAATTTTTCCGATTACCAGGAAAACCGGCGCCAGCGCCTCGGCAAGGACGCGGATGTGCCGCATCGGGTAAAATATAAAAAATTGACACGATAAAAACGACGATATCCGCTGACATGTGCAAGGGTCCTCACCCGGGAAACTGATCCAGGGCATCTCGCAGGATAGCAAAGAATCCAAAAGCGGGTTTTTCGATGCTTGGTTTTTTTTGATAATTATTGTATACTGGATGTTAGAGAATGTTTTGCTGGATCAGAATGGCAAAAATTGGGCTGAATCATGAAAAAATTCGTTTCTGTTCTTTTGTACATTTCGAGCCCGAAAAATTTAACCAGGCCATTAAAGACTTTCCAATAAAATCCTGGTAAAAAAGTACCCAACATGGCAAACGCAAAACGAAAAGATCCATAAAAATGGTGGGATTTACCATGTTCAAAAGACTGAGCATCTCGATTGTTGTATTGGCTATATTCTCCGGTTGTCAACAGAGTTCGATGCCACTCAAAGAGCGATTGTGGTACACACAGCCAGCTGCGCACTGGAAAGAAGCTTTGCCACTCGGAAACGGCCGGCTGGGCGCCATGGTATATGGAAATCCAGCTAAAGAATGCCTGCAATTGAATGAAGAGAGCCTGTGGGCCGGATGTCAGCAAGATCCTTATCCGGAGAATGTGGACACTCATTTTGCCCGGTTTCAGGAGCTCAATCTGCAGAGAAAATTCGACCAGGCCATGGATTACGCCATGCAGCACCTGGCT
Source organism: uncultured Cytophagia bacterium (assembly GCA_964400115.1). GTDB lineage: Bacteria > Zhuqueibacterota > Zhuqueibacteria > Residuimicrobiales > Oceaniaggregativiventaceae > Oceaniaggregativivens. Next base: position 3,672 of record CAYNUX010000056.1, on the reverse strand, counting down.
GCACATCCCACATCGTTTCGTTCCTATCAACCTCTGGGGAATCTCTGTCTCGAATTCGGACATGAAAAGGTGCAGGACTATAAACGAACTCTGGATCTGGAGACAGGCATTGTCACGGTTGAATATTCCATAGACGGAAACCGGTTCAAGAGAGAGACGCTGATATCGCAAAAATATGATGCAGTCTATTTTAACTTTTCGAGCCTCGATAATATCGAAACAGGTTGCCGCATCCGATTCGAACGGGACAAAGATGTGTTGATACAAATCAACAAGGCTCAGATCTTGCATGTGGATGGGCAAATTTTCGACGATCCGGATGGGTATGATGATAATCCCGGAGGATCCGGCAAAGGTGGATATCACATGAAATTCGATGCCCATGCCAGCGTGGATCCCGGGGATGGACAACTGGATATCAAAGACAACGAATTTTTGGTTACCGGCTCTACTGGATTTACTGTTGTACTGACGACGGCCACGGATTATAACCTGAATCTCTTGAATTTCGACCGTAGCATCGATCCGCGAGCCAGATCTGAGAGACAATTAAAAAAAGCAGTGAGCACTGACTATGCGCAGGTGAAAAATGACCATATCGCGGATCATTCCTCGATTTATAACCGTGTCGCGTTAAACCTGACAGATATGGAAACCGATACCTTTTCTACAGATCAGAGATTGAAGCGGCTTGAATCGGAGGGGAATGATAACTATCTGACCCAGGTTCTCTTTCAATATGGCCGATACCTGCTTATGGATGCTAGCGCTGGAAATGCGGTTTTGCCTGCAAATCTGCAGGGGATTTGGAATAAAGAGATGTGGGCTCCATGGGAATCGGATTATCACCTGAATATCAATTTGCAAATGAATTACTGGCCTGCAGATGTGTGCAATTTGTCCGAATCCATGACCCCCCTCTCAAATTATATGGTTCTGCTGGCGCAACGGGGTCAGATGACTGCGAAAAATTTTATCGATTCTGATGGCTGGGTTGCCTTTCATGCCACCAATCCATTCGGACGTGTCACTCCCTCTGGATCGACAGTGCGCTCTCAGATTGCAAATGGATATTGTTTTCCCCTGGCCGGTGCATGGATGTCAATGACGCTCTGGCGACATTTCGAGTTTACACGGGATATCGGTTATCTCAGGGACACCGCTTATCCGGTTCTGCGCGGCGCAGCTCAATTTATCCTGGATTTTCTCAAAGAGGATGAGACGGGAATGCTGGTCACTGCGCCATCCTATTCTCCGGAGAATACCTATATCGATCCGAATACTGGTAAAGAGATGCGCAATACCGTTGCCTCTGCTATCGATATCCAGATTATCCGGGATGTCTTTGATACGGTCATCCAATGCGAAACGCTCTTGTCTGTTAATGATTTGAGTGATACAATCACTGCTGCGAAATCCAGGCTTCCGGGCATAAAGCTCGGCGCCAATGGCACCATTCAGGAGTGGATTGAAGATTATGAGGAAGCCGAAAAAGGCCATCGCCATATTTCGCATTTATACGCTTTGCATCCTTCCAATCAAATTACTGCAGCGACACCTGAATGGTTCGAGGCCGCCGAAAAAACCTTGCAAAGGCGACTGGAACAGGGCGGCGGCCAAACCGGATGGAGCCGGGCCTGGGTGGTGAATTTCTATGCCAGATTGTTCAAGGGTAATAAAGCACTCGCGCATATCAACGAGCTGCTCAAAGGTCAGGTCTCTAATAACCTGTTCGATATTCATCCGCCCGATATGTTTCAGATTGACGGTAATTACGGCGTCACTGCCGGGATTGCCGAAATGCTGCTGCAATCGCATGAGCCTGGTACGATTCGCTTGCTGCCTGCCTTGCCTGAATCTTGGCAGACAGGATATGTCAAGGGCCTCAAAGCCAGGGGAAATGTTGTCGTGGATATGGTTTGGAAGAATGGGACTCTACAAACAGCTCTGCTCGAGGCATTGCAAGGCGGCGAGTTTAAACTGATTTATGCTGACTCGGTTTCCCCGATCGAGTTGGAAAAAGGAGAACGACACATAGTGGAATTTTAATCGAAACGATATCTCTTTATCCTGTAGGGATGATAAAGAAAAAATCAAAATTAGAGTCAATCCCTATCCAGAGCGACAAGGGGCCTCTGTCACGGGTACTCTTTATTTAACCCGATGGTTCGAGATACAATGAAACAGTCTACTGTATTATTGGTTTTGGTTTTTGTGTTTTTATGGAATACCGGGTTCATCGGAGCGGAATACGGTCTGCCCTATGCCGGTCCGTTTACCCTGCTTTTCTGGCGCTATGGTGCACTCGCGAGTGTCCTTTGTTTATATCTTGTCCTGCGCCGCAGATTAAATTGGCCTGGCTGGTCAACAGTCGCACCCACCTTACTGGTTGGATGTCTCGCACATGGTGTCTGGTTGAGCTGTGTCCTCTTTTCGCTGCAATATGGGGTACCAGCCGGAATCGTGGCATTGATTGTCGCTCTCCAGCCCCTGGCCACAGGCGCCTTGTCCGGAAAAGTGGTCGGGGAATACACTCCTCTGCGCCGGTGGATAGGATTAACGGTGGGATTTTTAGGGGTGGTCATAACTGTGGGTGCCAGGATAGAGTTTAAAGATGCAGAATCTGTTTTTGCGTATCTCATTCCGTTCGGTTCTGTCATTGCAATGACTGCAGCGAGTTTGATCCAAAGGAAATTAGAGGTCAGCAATCATTTACGCCGGTTACCCATGAATACGACGCTGTTCTATCAAGCTCTGGCCACGTTTGCGGTGCTGATCATTCCCGCGGTTTGGTTCGAAAATTTGTCAACCCGCTGGGAACCCGAATTCATCTGGACCCTGATCTGGCTGATATTCGCCGTCTCGCTCGGTGCATATGTTGCCATGTGGCATCTTGTCGCCAGAATGACAGCCACGCGTGTGGCGAGCCTTTTTTATTTAGGGCCTCCGGTAACCATGCTCATGGCCTGGGTCACCTTTGGCGACAATGTCCGGTTTTGGGATATTGCCGGACTGGTTGTTGTTGCTGCCGGTGTTATTCTTGCTCAGTCGGTAGTTAAAAGGACGACCAGGAATGGTCCAACGCCTCCCGGAGGTTGAGTTCCAGTTAAAACAGCGCACGATACCCCTTCTATGCAAACTATTATTTTTATAGGAATCCAGGCCAGCGGAAAATCGACCCTATATGTGCAGCGTTTTGCAAACACGCATATGCGCATCAACCTCGACATGCTCAAGACCCGTCATCGTGAAGATATTTTCCTGCAGGCCTGCCTCGAAGCAAAACAATCTTTTGTGGTTGACAATACCAATCCCACCAAACGCGTACGCAAAAAATATATCGAGAAATTCAAGCCAGAGGGATTCCGTATCATTGGCTATTATTTGCGGTCCTCGATAGAGGAATGTCTCGCACGGAATAAACAACGACCAGATAAAGACAGAATACCGGAAAAAGCCATTCTATCCACCTATCACAAGTTGCAAATTCCCGAATATTCCGAAGGCTTTGATGAACTGTATTATGTGTCTATTCAAGACAGTCGGTTTCATATTCAAGAGTGGCAAAGTAAAGCCTGAAAATCATGCCCAGAATAAGAGTATGGCTGCAAAGAGGGAACACAAAGAGGCAAATCGCAGAGCTAAACCCCCTGTAATGAGGGCCTATTTGCG
>CAYNUX010000055.1:0-13559 GCA_964400115.1 uncultured Cytophagia bacterium | reverse complement strand
GGGATATTATATTTTGCAGGTTACAGACAAACAAGAGGTCACCCGGGAAACATTTGAAACGCAAAAAGAAAATCTCAAGCGACAAATGCTGCAGCGTAAAAAACAAGCGCTATTCGGGCAATGGTATACGAATTATAAAGAAAAAGCAGATGTTGAGGACTATCGGGTAGAATTTCTCTAGACACTTTATCTACCGCAAAAAAAAGGGGCGCTGAAAATATTTCGGCGCCCCTTTTTTTTATGGATCAGAGTTCCCCTTTCAGGCTGAGGACAAAATTTCTCGGGGCCATTAAATTACTTTCCATTGGCGCATAATTGTATTGCAAAAGATTATTGATACTTAACTGCAAGGTCAGAAAACGCCACCGGTATGAGCTGCGTATATCAAAGATCTTCATGGGCACCCGATCATTAATAGGATAAATTTTTACCTGTTCGATTTCGCTGGCATATCGATAATCGGCTTCAACATGCCAGGGGCCGGTCGTAAGAGCGGGTTTAATATTGGCAATCACATTGGGACGATAGGTCAGTGGTACGTCCCAGATCAGATCCCTATGATCCATAGCTGTGATACTCGTCTGTAGTGAGGGCGTGAGTTTGATCCCAAAGAGTTCCCATTCACCCGATATTTTTGTTGTCGCTTCAATACCCCGGATGCGAGCTCTTTCGATATTGCGGAATTGAATTTGGCCCCTGATCAGATCCAGATGAGCTTCGACAAGATTCCAATATTCATTATCGAATAGCGATACATCGATATTCCAGTTCGAGGTAATGTAATGGCGAAAGCCGAGATCATACGCCCACGAGCTTTCAGATTTGAGATCCGGATTGGCCAAAATCTTAAAGTTCATGATGGTCAATTCCAAAAAGCGTTCGACAATCGTGGCGGCCCGAAAGCCGCTGCCCACAGAGCCCCGAAGGGTGGTGCCGGTCCAGGGTTGCCAGTTGATCCCCAGCCGCGGGCTGAATAGATCTTCTGCTTTTCCGCCGATCAACTGATATCTATCATATCTGGCACCGGCGGTGATACGCAGATTTTCCAGAGCTGTCCATTCGTCCTGAATATAAGGGCCGATGAAATAGCCTTTGTGATCACCAAAATATTCAGTGCTGCCCGCATCGTGTTGATATTGAACTCCCATGGTCAAAATGTGGCCCCACACCGGGATATAATTCGCCTGCAGTTCAGCACCCTGGCCCAATGCCGGATTAAAGCCTGCATCCGGACCGAATTGATTTCCCATCAGCGTACGCACAAAAGAGGCACGCACATTGATGGCAAACCGGGCAGAAAAGGGAACCACCAGTTTCGTATAGGCATTGAGCTGGTTTGTTGCGGCCCGGTTATCCAGATTCTGTGGATCCACCTCATAGGGATCATTCTGGCCCCGCCACTGCACGAAAAATCCGCGATTGATATGGCTATAAGCAGCATAGCCGGTCCATTTTATGCCATTGGCGAACCGGTAATCCAGCTTGCCGGTAAGATTGACCTTTTGTGCATCACCCAGTTCCGAATACCCGGTATCCATATAGCGGCCGGCTGAGAGACGTAGGCCCAGATTTCCGACCTTTTGGCTGTAGCTCAAATCGTTTCGTGTATAATGCAGCCTGCTGTGATTGGTCCATTTCCATTCATCGTAATACGGCTCGTCATATTTTCCGACACTGGACGAAAACATCAACCGTGCATCCTCTGAAGGATCTTTGGTAATGACATTCACCACACCGCCCAGCGCAGAAGAGCCCCAGAGCGTGGAACCGGCTCCCTTTAAAACCTCGATCTGTTCGATATCCAAAGGGGGGAGCATATCCCAGTTAAATTCGCCGGTATCGCTGGCATACACGGGCACCCCATCCAGCAAAAGCTGTACTTTGTTGCCCGCGCCAAACGTATAGCCTGTAGAACCACGAATGTTGATCTGATTGCCGATAAAATGAACCCCGGGTGCGGTTTCGAGCGCTTGCACCAGGTCCATGGGATTGCGCCGTTTGATTTCATTCGAGGTCACCACAGACATAGAGACCGGCGCCTGATCCAGACGTTGCTCTATCTTGCCTGCCAATACGACGATAGGGTCGAACTCTATGGGCGTCGACCGCAAGGGCGCAGCTATCTTTGTGACCTTGTTCGGTTGTACCTTAACATCCGTGATTCTCTGGGCTCTGTATCCGATCATGGAAACACGCAAGGTATAGGTGCCCACCGGTACTTTATTGATGATAAACACTCCCTCACTGTTGGTACTGGCTCCCCGAAGCGTGCCGAGAATTTGGACGTTGGCTCCGGGCAGGGGCTCTTTGGTCTCGCGGTCAGCGACGATCCCTTGAATCGTCCCGTTGATTGCCGCTATCCCCTGAGAGACAGAAAGCAAAAGCATCAGGAAAAAGAAAATGGGTAATCGGGATTTGCGCAAACGGTCTCCTTTATTCATTCTGACCTTCCAGTGTCGACCAATCTACATCGATATCGATCCCTTTGAGAATTTCGCCTGAAGCCAGATTGAGCCGGGCGGGCTTGTCCGGGTTATTGGGATCTGGGTAAAAGCCAACGGTTTTAAAATCTGTGAGCGCAGCGCGCTCTTCCAGCCAAAATACAGCCACATAGCCGGTGGTCCCTCTTCGTACCGGGAGTTTGTAGTGATAGGGACTTTGGTCAACACCAAAATCAATGGATTTGAGCCAGGTCAAAAAATGAATGTTTTCCTGTGGTACTTGTATAAATGCAGCTACAGCCACGGCGTAGGTATGCTTTGGAAACGGACCATTGAATGTGATTGTGCCCTGAATTTCAGCATCCCGGTTTAAATGATTCCAGCTCGCATAGAGTGTACGATCGACGATTGGATTTTGCTGCGACAGGTTAAATCCCAAAGGCAATAAATTGCTCGATGGATCCAGAGGCAGCGCCAGGATATCGGCCAGATTGGATTTGGTTTCGGTATTGTACCACCACAACGCCACGGCCTCATAGCTGCCAAAGGGCAGGGCCAGCGCCGTCGTCACCGTATCCTGGTCGATGGGCAGGCTGTTGGGACTCTGGTACAGCTCGTTGATCGCATGCGGCGGAAATTGCGGGGCCACCATCAAGTAAATTCCTTCGGTATTGGCGGGGGCCTCTCCGCGGAAGATGACTTTGACATTCAGAGTCCCTTCCAGCGGTGCCAGCCCGTGGTCTATGGAGCAGCTCAGCAAAAAAATCAGAACGAATGATAACAGACCGGATCTATACGTTTTCATAATCTTTAGACTCGAATTCTAGCGTATATAGAGCATCTTTTTCATTGTTTTAAATTCCGGTGTCACGAGTTTGTAAAAATAGACACCAGAGGCCACGCTATTACCAGCCTGGTCAGATCCATCCCATGAGATGTGATGAGAACCGGCTGCAGCAGGGGCGCTAAATAAGGTTTTCACTTTTTTACCTATGGCATCATATATGGTTACCGATACAAATGCCCTGTGAGGGAGCAAGAACTCTATTCGGGTTACGCCATTGAAGGGATTGGGATAGTTTTGATTCAACCTGAATTCTCGCGGCGTGTTCTGTGGATGGTCTTTGACCTCTGTAACAACCCTGCGATTCACTTTTACGGGATTCAAGACCCAGGAAGTTAATTCTGTACCTGTTGATTGAGTTGCATTTTTTTCCAAAAAGTAAGCTGTGAATCCCAACTCCAGACTGAGTGAACTGTGTTCTGTATGCTCGCGTAGGGTAATCCCGTTATCGCCATACGAGACCATATCCCCTGTATCCTCGCCAACGACCACTGCACTATCCGCCTGACCGCCGTCAGCACTGTCCCAATAGTAAAGTTCTGCTGCTTCCCAATTGGTTTCTTCAAAGTGTACGAGGTTATAAAAAGTCCCCTGATCACCCGAGACCATGAACCACTCTTGAATGGGAATATGCACGGTTGGGTCTATATTATCAGGCACACCATCGACGAGTATACCGTTATTATAAGCATTGTAAAATTTCATGCCCGTGGCCTGCGTGTTGTAATCCCAGGACTGACGGATCATGTCCAGTTCAACGTAATAGTCTTCATTGGGATTGAGTTCATCATTCAAGCTATCGAGCCGGGCACCGCCTTCAATGGTCCCACTAAAAGGATAGAAAAAAGTTTTTACATAAAAACCGAATTGATCAAAAGGCGTGCCGAATAGCTGCACACTATGTCTAGCTTCGCGAACAACCCGGACAACCGGATTTTCATTATAGGAAAGATATTGTGTATTGGGATAAACATACAAATAATTTTCAGTAGCCGAATTGGAACCCTCTCTTCCAATGGGCACGCCGATAATTCCACCCAGGGAGATAAATCCATTGAACCGGATTTTTTGAGTGTCAAAAAATTCTACGCCACTACCAAAAGGCGGTTTGATGGTGATATCTTTGACCAGTCCGGTCACGTCAGACATGGCCAAAGAATAGACCCTTGTAGATACAGACTGAAGTTCGGGATCAAACGCCATCTGATATTTATTGGCCACCTCATCCGGCATGGAGAGAGTGGAAGAGCGAAAGAGATAGACATAGGCTTTGACCAAGGTATCCAGAGGATCGGTCAGGATCAGTTCCACCCGGTCATGGGTTTTGGCTTGTGCATCATCGATCCAGGAATCATCCGGGGCCTGATCGCCGGCATCGCCGATGAGAAAGACGAGCTCGTCATCGATATCCAAATTGGGCAGGGTATCGCTAAAGGCATAATCGTATTCGGTACTGGTGTTGCTGATGCAATAAAAGTGACGCGCACCCCGGCTGGGGAAAAAGGGATCCCCGGTTTTTATCCGTTCATCGATTTGAAACGGAATCATGTTCCAGCTATCACTTGCTGCTGAATATCTGTAGAAAAAGATTTCGTCCGTGGGAACGTCCAGGAATTCAGGTATCTGTGATCCATAAAGAATGACCGGCTGATAGGGCCGTTCTTCATAAAGGGATGCTGCAAATAGCATTTGCAGGCTCGTCAACAGGATTAAGGCTGTTTTTTTCATAATGACCTCGAATGATTATTTACTAAATTTGTATAAAACAGAACAAATATGATGTGAGTAAAGTTACAATTTTGATTTAAAATTATCGGTTTCGGGCATCGATATTTATCCGCTTGTTTTCAATTTGTCCATGTTCATCAACAAGAGTGAATGTTTCCCATAGGTTTACGGTTGAACAAACATGTCTGGGCGCGATCAGGACATAATCACCGATTTCCGCGGTTGTTTCTTCATTAAAGACCATTACCGTATGCTCTTCACTCCAGCTCTTAATCAAACCGCCGGCAAGACTATGATGTTCCGGCACACCCTGATCTATGGACCACCTTTTGTGCCCCAGATTCAGGGTCAGAGAAAAGGCATTGGGCCGGTCAATCACCCGGCAAAGAATCAATGCAGCAACATTAAAAGGAATGTCCATGGTTTCAATGCTGTCGCTGTCGTGATAAATCCATGTACCCGGTGAAAGGAAAAAATTAAACTTTGGTGATTTTTGATCGAGTATTTCAAAGTCTGCTAAAAAACCGGGGGATCCGCCTATGACAGCGTTTTTGACGTTGGCTCCCTGGCTTTCAAAAAGGTGTACACAATGAAACAGGACGGCCATGGCATTTTGGGCGATTTTTTGTTTTTCTTCCGGATCTCCTGTATGGTTATGCCCGTCATACCCGTGCAAACCCAAAAATGACCAGCCATTCGCATGTATCCGTTTCCAGAGTTCAATGGCCTGTTCCGGACTTGTCCCTGTACGGTGCATTCCCACATCCAGATCGATATAGATCTGCCATTCCCGCTCAGGAGCGATTTGCTCCAAATAGTCGATATGTTTCTCGTGCCCCACCTGTATGTGTATTTCGATATCCGGATGCGTTTCAAGGATCTTGTCGATTTTGCAGAGTGAATGGGGCAGGAGAGGATATGCAACAAAGATTTTTTGGGCTCTGTTTTCAACCAACATGTCGAGCTCGTTCAAGGAGCATTTAAAATAATCTATTCCGGCCTGCATTTGCTGCTGCAGTGTCCATGCGCATTTGTGGGTCTTTACATGGGGACAGAGATTTTTTAAATCGACTCCCGACCCTAAAGATTTGAGCTGTTCTTTCATAGTCGCAATGTTGTAAAGAACACGATCTTTGAAAACGAGCAAGGCTGGTGTCTCAATTTTTTCAGGATGACTCAGGGTGTACGGTGTTGTCGAGCATGCAGGGATAATAAAGTCCATCTGACCTCCAAAGAACACTTGTAATCAGAGAATGTCAGCAATTTCAAAATTCTTTCGATCTAACAATCAATGTATTTTTATAACTGTCTCTGTATCGGTGTTGAATCCCCGGCTTACTATCGTGGCCAGTTGCATAAACGGCGTGGTTTGATTTTGCACCTCGCTGTTTGCAAACGTTGCCCATTCAGGAGCCAGGGGTAAAGAGATATTCATGCCCTTGGAGGCCACCAGATACCCATTTTTTAGACTACCGAATTCAGCGTCGTTAGCGGTCAGGTCAACAGGTACCCAACCAAAACGGGGAAAAAAGAGCTCTGACCATACATGATAACTTGCGTTTTCATCTGCGATACGAAATCCGGAAACCAGCCGGGCCGGAATACCCAAAGAGCGGCATAATGCGATATAAAGAAACGAATATTGACCACAGTCACCTTGCATAGTGTTTAACATTTCTGTGGCGCCACGAATTTCAACCGGATAAGCATATGTCGCATGGCTTTTTATCCATTCAGCCACTTTTTTTGCTCGAAGATAGGGATTCTCCAGGTCGCCGGCAATAGCCATTGCCGTATCTTTTATCGCATCGGTCTGGTTTATAAAAGGTTCTGATTTTGTATAAAATCTGAAAAATGCCGAATCTTTTTCATGATCCCCGATGCGATCCGGCCGAATCTCAAATTTCAATGCATAATTGGTGAATTCAATCCGCCGCCGGATCTGGATTTCCCCAGCCTCCCGGAGTGCAAACGAGAGATCCCAAAAGCGGATGCGATTTCCCTGTATTCGATCCTCGAACACACTGGATCCTTCTGGTTTCAGACTCTTGTAAGTTATGTTGCGCTGAGTTTCGGTCTCGTAAAAATCCGCCGCCCATACCATGAAAAGAGGTAGAGATGCCGGTTCAGAATTGAGATTGCTTTTTTGGCTCGTATCCAGCTCGGTAAAATTATTTGAGGTACGTTTGGCTTTCCACACCAGTTCGATATCATATGATTTTGGCGAGTCAATCGCAGGCCGGTAAACGGTGTCTGATTCCCGCAATTCGGTACGGGGCATGACCGGAGAGGTGTTAATATAAATTGTCTGAGAGCAAGCCAATAACAGGGTTGCCAAGAGTATGCTGTGCAGGATCGTTTTCAAATGATGCTCTCCATGTTTGCTGTGAACACGCTCGTTCAGTTTACAAAATCATTAGATACGATGCAATATTTACCTTTGCAGCGCTATTCTTCCACTGGATAATATTTTTCGGTTGGCAGATATCCGGTAAATATAGATTCCCGGCTGCAAATTCATTCCGTTTCTGTCTTTTGCAGACCACTGTATCGTCGATGTCGTTGCGTATTCTGATTTGACTATTTTCTGGCCCAGGATATTAAATATTTGTAATTCGACCCGCTGGATAGGTTTGGGTAATTTCCATGAAACGGACTGACCTGCTTTAACCGGATTGGGAAACGGATAAATTTCATCACTGCCGGTATATTCGTCTCGTTGTGCGACACTTGTGGTCTCTTGTTGCTGAACAGATGACTGTACCACAAGCGAATTTTCATGCCATGTAACGACTTTTTGAGCCAATTCACTGCTTTGATTCGCCTCTGGCACCATATATAGAGCCAAAGCCATAGACAAGCGGTTGGTTCTCAAACCGGATTGGTTGGTATAGAGCCATAATCCCATATCGCCAAAAGAGTCTCCGTCCCCTGTATCTGTGGAATTGTCCAGTGACCCGCCATTGAGATTATCATAATAATAGAGCTCATAGATCGCATTGCTCACTTGCGGCGCATCGAGAATCAATATTACGGATCCCGCTTCGCCGCTGGCCATCATCCAAAAAGGAGGATTATAGCCCGAAAATGTACGGTCAGGGCTATCAGGGTTACCGTCGATGGAAAGTCCTTGCGGATTTTGTGCAGAGTAAAAGGTCATCCCTGCTGCCTCTGCACTAAAATCGAGTGACTGGCGCAGCTGTTTGAGTCCGGCCAGTGCAAAGATCGATTCATTAATGGGGGCATCGAGTACGCCGAGATTGAACGAATAGGGCCAGTATTGGATCTGATAGTCGCCGGTCACCGTGGCTGGCCAAAAGGGTAACTTTATATTGGTACGCACATCCCTGAATGTCCGCAAGTTACCCGGGTGTGCGGTGAGCGGATCATCCTGTGCTTTGAGCAATTCTTCGGTGATGGTATACGAACCAATGCCCGGAAATCCGGATTGTCCCTGCAACCTCAGTTTGAGCCTGTCCACGAGGTCCGGCGATGCGTCATTAAAAGAGAGATAGGTCAGCCAGCCGTCGTTATTGTGACCCATTTTATAGACAGGACTCATCACAGTATCTGCTGCAGATCCTGCTGCAGGAGAGGCGATATGATCCATGGTGGATTTGGCGGGGGATTGAGGTTCGGTGTTTTTAAAGAGATAGAACCATGCTTGCTGATTGACATCATTTTGTTCGCTCAGCATTATTTCTATTCTCTCGTCCCCAGCCACATTTTGTTTTGGCCAGCGATCTGTCGGCGCTTTGTCGCCCAGGTCTTCAGGCATGACCAGGAATTCGTCCTGGGCATCCAGCAAACCATTAAAGGTCTCTTTTTTGTTGTATTTGCCCTGGTACATTTCATCGGCCTGGAACGGGACAGCCGACCAGGAATCCTGCCCCGCATCATAGCGGTAGGCTGCCCAGGCATCGATTTCGAGCGGGTCCACCGGGAGTTGAATGCCTTTGATGATAATGGGGACATAATTTCGATCCAGATTGCGTTCTTGTGCAAAAAGAGAAATAGAAAACGCCAACAGTGCAAATATTGTAAAATTTTTCATTTTGGTATCCTGATCAGAGTTCATATTTGACGGAAAAAGCAAAATTGCGGATTTTGCCCAGTACTCTTTCTGAAACCGTGTAATTATAATTCAGCGCATTTCGTGCCATGATCTGAAACAACCAGTTTTTGACGGTCGTATTGAGCCGCAGCTCAAGATAGTGCATGGCCACCCGTTCGTCCAGAGGATAGACAGCGACCCTGTCGAGACGATTCATGTAACGATAATCCGCCTCCAAAGTGACCCCTTTCCAGATCAATGTCGGCGAAATTTGTCCGATCAGCCGGGGCCGATAGAGCATAACCCGGTTACTCTCCACTTCACGGGGGTCCATCCAGGTAGCCGATGCCTGCAGATGAAACAGTCCAGGCCAGATTTGCCAGTCGATCTGGCCTTCGATGCCCAGGATCCGTGCAGCCGGATAGTTGGTAAACTGTGCCGTCAGGTTGGACGAAAGCGTGGGTTCGATCAGGTTTTCGAACTGGCTGATAAACCCGGTTGCTTCGAGATACGCATACTCGCCAAAACGTTGCCGCACTCCCACATCCATGAGCAGCGAGCGTTCGGGTTTGAGGCCTGGATTGGCAATGGCGCGAAAATCTTTGGATCCTGCCGAAATGAACCGTTCTACTACCGTGGCAGCACGAAAGGCTTTGCCGATGGAAGCGTGTAAAATAGTGCCAAAAACGGGCTGATAGCTGAATCCGATTTTGGGATTGAGCTGCCATTCGATGGAATCGCCCACCAGCGTGTAGGTGTCCAGCCGCACTCCGGCGTTGAGATACCACAGTTCGCTGACATGCCAGACATCCTGGATATAGGGGGAAACGCCATTGGCCTTGCGTTCGCCATAATAATCGGATTTGACCCGATCGTGTTTGTAATCCATGCCCGCTGTAATGCTGTGATCCGGATGCGGAATCCAGTTAAATAACATTTCTCCACCAAATCCCATGGCAGGAGTAAAGGCATTGGTTATATTAAAAGGCATTCCCACAAGCTGTTGATTATAAGAGATTCGAGTCTTGAGGGATAGCCTGGGACTAAATGCATGCTCGAGTGTGGCATAGCTGACGTTTCCGGCCAGTGAAAAACGGTTGTCCAGATCTGTGGGCGGCACCTTGAGCGCTTCATTTTGCTCTTTCCATTGCAAAAACAGCTCCCGGTCTTCATGGCTAAAAGTGGAAAACAGGGTAAAAATCGTGCGATCGCTTATGGACCAGCGGCTCTTACCCGTGATATACCAACGCTGAAAATAGCCGTTTTGCCGGTCGCCGGTGCTCTGGTGTTGTGATACGGCGAGTCTCAAGCCCACCGGACCCACAGATTGTGAGTAACTGGCATCGGTGCGGTGGTAATATCGGGGTTTGTCCGTCCATTTCCATTCAGGCACTGATGGGTCGTCGTACAGTCCCATATTCTGCCGGATGGAAAACCGGGGATCCTGACTGGGTTCACGAGTCAGGATGTTGATCACGCCGCTGATGCTGCCCGAACCGTAAATCGATGATGCAGCGCCTTTGAGCACTTCGATATGATCGATCTCAGTGATCGGCAGGATGTTCCAGTTGGCAGAACCGAGGTCACTGGTCATGATCGGTACATTATCCAGCAGCACCAGATGACGATGGCCGCCCAGGCGGTTATAGCCAGATCCTCCGCGGATGTTGACGTTTTCGCCCACAATGGCAACGCCCGGCACATTGACCAGGGCGTCGTCGATGCGCAGGGCGCCGCGACGCTGGATATCCCGCGACTGCAGGATACCGATACTGGCTGCTGCTGCAGAAAGGGGCTCGGGCTGGCGGGAGGCTGTCACCACGAGTTGCTCCATCTGTATGACCGAAGGAATGAGCGCGATGCGCAGGTGAGCGGGGGGACCCCCGGACAATTCGATCTCTTGACTGTAATCATTATAGCCGATATAAGTGACGTGCAGTTGATACGACCCAGCCTCGAGCTTGGATACGGAAAATTCTCCCCGGCTATCAGCGACCGTGCCCTTGTCGACAGGCTCGAGCAGGATATTGGCGCCGGGCAATGCTGATCCTGTGTCAAAATCCACGACCCGTCCGGTGATCGATGCTGCGCCGAGCAAGAATGGAAATGATAAAAATAAAATTACAAGGAATTGTTTTTGCATCTCAACCTCCTGCACCTGCGTCAGAGGTAAAAACCAATGCCCAGTCGCAATAAATATCAATATTTTTCGACAGGGTGTTTTCACGCACGTGCACGGGTACATAATCAAAGTCATAGGTGACCGGATCGAACCCATAAAATCCCAGAATATTGGCATAGTTCCAGGCTTTGCCTTTTTGTTTCCATACAGCGGCCACCAGCTGATATTCGGCAGGGGGAGCCGGAATGCGATAAACCGAGCGCTTTGATGACAGATCCACACCGCTGTAGGTAAAGATGACATCACCCAGAGATTGCGGAGGGATTTGCACGGCGGCCACGATCCGTACTGCCTCGACGTAATCAGGTTTTAATTCGGGATTAAGAAATATGACCTCTCCCTGTATTTCGCTGTCGAGCGTGGATAGGCCTAACGGGCTATCGCACGATATAACGAGTACAGATAATAGAGCAATAAAAACTAAACGAACCATATCGGGTCCTGTATTCTTGATTTTGATCTCACAAAGAAATTTGCCGGTATAGTGTTTTAGCGATAGTATTCTTTTTGTTTTTTGGATTATGGGGTCACCTTGGTATTGGATGCCCTGTTTTATTGTTTTTGCAAAAGAGTTCAATATTTCCAGCCTCGATGACATCCGGATATCAAACAATGATTTGATCGAGCCGATTCCTGCGATCATCAACACGCTAAAAAAGCTATCATATAAACGGTTGGATTGAATTTGGGTTCCTTTTTTCAGGCAGGCAAAAATTTTTGTAAAATGATTTGGCTCCAGTTGGAAACTTTTGCATTTCGTTCAATGCAAAGATTCAAAGAGAAATTAAACTCGGGAAAAGCGATACTTGAGTAAAATACTTTATCACAAGGATGTTTCTTTTGCGATTGTTTTATCGCGATGTTGTGCCACCGGCAAAGAGGCACAGAACCGGAACAGCACGATCATTCGTGTCTTCCTTATCATCCTCATCAATAGGTCTAATCAGCCTCAGTGATTTTGGGTGCAGGAAGGGTACCGTTCAGGGCTGCGTCGAGCATGTCGCGGGTTTCATCTTCGAGATCGCGGTCGCGTAGCCAGAGCACATAATCTTTTTCATTCTCGCACACCCATTTCAGGGTCTTGCCCCGGAACTTGCCAAACGAAAAAACCGCTTGTTTGTGACGCCAGTAAAATTTACGATCAGCAGTCACCCAGCGGTCATCGGCAGGAGGTCTGCAATATTTATTCAACGCCTGTACATTGGGTTTCAGTTCCTGATATCTTTGCAGCTGAGCATCCAATACCTGCAGAGTGGCGCGCACATCCTGCATGGCGTCATGGGCACCATGCAGGTCTTTTGCGCAATAGAATTTATAGGCCGCGGTGAGATCCCTGGGTTCTTTGCGATGAAAGATCGCCTGGGCATCGACGCACTGAATCTTTTTCAGTTCCAGCCCGCAACCCTGCCGTTTCAGTTCGGCCTGCAGAAAGGGAATATCAAACCGGGCGATATTGAATCCCGCCAAATCGCAGTCGGAGACAAATTCACAGATTCTGGACGCAAAATGGTCCATGCCGGGCTTGTCCTTGACCCTGTCATCGTCGATGCCGTGCACCCGGGTGGCTTCAGGGGGGATGGGTATCCCCGGATTGACCAACTCTTGCCACTCGGTTTGTTGCTTATCCGGCATGACCTTGAGAAACGCGAACTGGATGATGCGATCCTGCTCGAAATCGAGTCCGGTGGTCTCGAGGTCGAAAAAGACCAGGGGTCGTTGCAGTTCCAGTCTTTGCAGGGCAGCCCCTTTATCCGGTTCATCGAAGGCCAGAGATTCCTGAATAAAATCGGTCATCGGTTGCCTATAGTCGGTGAATAGATTTGTATTGTTTAATATCTTAAAATTTTGTGAAAATTTCAACACATAATCGTTGAATGGTGAAACGTTTCATTGCTGTCTAAAATAATAAAGAACTGGATTGTTCAGATTGAAAACAAATGAGTTAATACAAATTTTTGACATCATGACGAATGATTTGCCATTTAAAATTATATCTCGTATGTTTCAAGATTAAAACGATTTTGAAAGGCTCAATGATGAATGAACCTCCGACAGTGAAAAAACCGGCTGGCCAGGTGGTCAGGGAAGCATTCAAGGAGCTGGGCGAGACCCTGGCCGCGTTTGTCAAGGCTCCCCGGGCGTTATGGAGCATCAACCTGCCCTATGTTTTGGAAGGATTGGTCTATTTTGGTTTGTTGACCATTTTGGGCAAGTTTTGCTCGGAAAATGTGGGGCTCACGGATCCGCAAGCCGGATTTGTCTATTCCGCGGTTACCGGCGGGATTACCTTTGCCATGCTGCTGCTCGGCG
>CAYNUX010000054.1:0-13604 GCA_964400115.1 uncultured Cytophagia bacterium | reverse complement strand
CTGATATTGTTGAACACTATCACCAATGGTTCGATACCTATGTAAATTCATTTTTAAACCATCATTCATCCGATGAAAACATTTTGCTCAAAAAAGAGCACACCTTGAATGTGGTCAAAGAGATGCAATGTTTGACAGATTCATTAAACATGCCTGAGATTAATGCGCTGTCGCAACTGGTGGCTCTTTTTCATGACATTGGTCGTTTCCGGCAATATGTCCGTTACGGAACCTTTGCCGATCGACACTCTGTCAATCATGCTCGTGAAGGTATTTTGGTTTTAAAGCAAGAGGGCATCCTGGCAAAACTCACATCTTTACAAGCACGCATTATTCTTACAGCTATTGCGCAGCACAATCGTATTCACATACGTACTCATCGCGAGCCCTATAGACTGTTTTGCAAGTTGATACGGGATGCCGACAAGCTCGATATTTACCGGTTGGTCCTCGATTATTATGAGCGGAGTGAAAAGGGAAAACGCAATTCCGGAATTGAATTGGATCTGCCTGATACGCCTGAAATCTCTAGCCGTGTTGTGCATAAAATTATGAGCAGAGAACCGGTCAATTACCATGATCTGGGTACAGTCAATGATTTCAAACTGGTGCAAGCGGCATGGATATATGATTTGAATTTTACGGCATCATTGAAACGTGTTTACGAAAAAAAATATTTGGCTCGGTTGGTGGCTACCATCGTCGAATCTGATGTCACGCGGGAGCTCTTTTCGCGGCTTGAAGCTGATCTGATCGAATTGATGAATAAAAAAAGGGCTGTCCTTTAAGGACAGCCCTCTCATTTACTTGACCAGTTGCATGGATTTGGCTTCCTCGTAGCCATTGCTTTCTATCTGATAAATATATGTCCCTGATGGCGCAGTTTTGCCCTGACTATCTTTACCATCCCACAATACAGAGTGATTGCCGCTATCCATATCACGATCCAGCAATTCCCGTACCAGTTGTCCTCTCATATTATAGATTGCGACTCGAGTATCACCGGCTTTTTTTAATTGAAAAGTGATCATGGTTTCCGGATTAAATGGATTCGGATAGTTTTGATTCAGTTGAAATGTTTCCGGAGCAATATTGATCTCTACAGGATCGTGCAGTGTTATTCTGCCTGAATAAGTGACATCCGCCAATTTATAAAAATATGACTGACCTCTTTCAACTTGTTGATCTGTGTATTGATAATGTTGTTGTGTCTGGCTATTGCCGGCACCAGGAATGAGTGAAGACGTGATTTGAGTATACTCGCCTTCTTTTTCCAAAGAGCGATAGATATGAAATCCCAGGTTTTCGGTTTCAGATTGGGTCGTCCATTGTAGTTCCACAACGTTATCGATAAAGTTTGCGGTAAAGGAACTTAATTCGATTGGAAAGAGGATATCTATGCGATAATCTTCTACTTCGCCATCGGGAGCCAGGCCTGTAAAAGCCAATCCGGCTTGTGTCGAGAGACGGAATCGGCAATGTGCTGAGATATTGCGTTCTTCGCCTACCGGCACGTCGAACGTCAGAGTATTGAGTCCGCTGTTCACGCTTTCATCTTTGATAATATGTTCTTCCGGTTTATCCCATGCGCCACTGCCATCGAGATCCATCCAGGCGTTCAATATTCCTCCTGATCCGCTCACCGTAACCTCGACCGTAGCTGTGGTGCCTTGCAGCAATGGCAGACTGGGGAATTCTACTCCGTCTTCATCGTCCATACCATTGTTGTCATCACCGTCTGAGGATATGGTTGGTTGGCCATCGGATTCATTATCGACCTGACTGCCGAGGAAAAAGTTGGGTGTTACGATATGACGGGCTCCATCCTGCAACAGCGTGGTATGGAAATTTTGTCCATTACCTTCCGGGGCATCACCAAAGTCCAGATTGGCTGCCTGAATATTGACCTGATAATCTTCAACTTCACCATCTGGTGCGAGTCCGGTTGGTTCGTCAATACTACCGGCATTGCCACTCATTCTAAAGCGAGCAAAAGTCATACCGGTAGCACCAGAGGGGACTTGTGGAAACGTCAAGGTCACCGTGCCGGAGCCTGTGCGGCTTGCAGTGGCTCTTTCTGACGCTTGCCAGCCGTTTTGATCGTAATCGATCCAGCCATTTACCGTAATCTGCGACCCTGAGGGCACATTGACTTGCAAAGTGATTGTGGGGGTGGACAATTCCGCAATCGTGATCATGGCTGTGCCGAGGCCGTCTTCATCATCGCTATCGCTATTGTCATCGCCATCAGCGGCTGCTGAAGGTTGACCATCCTGCTCAGCATCGATGAGTGCTCCCAGACTATAACCGGGTATAATGGTATGACGAGCACCATCTGCAGCAAGGGTGGTTGGGTATCTTGGTTCGGGTGCATCACCAAAGTCTAGGCCTTGTCCGATCTCGATCAAATAGTCTTCTACTTCGCCATCTGGTGCGATTCCGGTAAAGCCGAGCCCTCTGTCGGAACTGAATCGAAACCGACTCATGGTGCTGCCCAGATTTGCATTGGCCGGGATGTTAAACGTCAAATTATTGCTTCCGGCTGTCAGAGTTTGATCTTGAAATATATGTTCTCCGGCATCGGCCCAGCTTCCGTTTTGATTAAAATCGATCCAGGCATTGAGGATGCCCTCTTGTGAAGCTTCAACCGTGACGGGAGCCGTCGCCCCAGGAGTCATACTGGTGAGAGAGGGGAACGTCACCCCGTCTTCGTCATCCTGGTTTTGATTGTCGTCGCCTTGTGCCAAAGCGTCGGGTAACCCATTTCCTTCGCTATCGATCAAAGAGCCCAGATGAAAACCCGGTACAATAACATGACGCGCTCCGTCACTTGCAGTCAAGGTGGGAAAATCCGGGTCCGGAGCATCGCCATAATCCCAAGCAAAACAAACCGTCTGAACTTCGACACGATATTCGATTTCACTATTTGCTTCCATTTCGAAATAAAAGTTCAGTCTTTCACAAGAAGGCTGGGGATTGATATTTTCATAAGAGAATTCATGGCCGATCTGAAAAATCTGGCCATCATGATCATTGTTTTCAGGAGTCATTGCTCCTCTGTCGATCATCATTTCATCTCCGTCCGGGGTATCCGGGTAGGGGGTGAATTCGTTGGCCGGACATCGATTCTCGTCATTCAGCCATCGGATTCGCCCGGCGTTTTCTCCCTGAACCAAACGTGCTTCACCCTGTAAAACAGAGTATTCTATTTGTACCCATACGTATTTGAATTTATTCTGATCAAATTCATTGGGTACATCAATGGTGGTAATGATCACATCGCCTTGTTCGTAATTGCTGGCCCTGAATCCAGAGACCTTTTGATGCCATCCTTCATATCCTTGAGGATTGTCCCACCAAAAAGGAGTCCCGACAGCGAAAACCGTATTGAAACTGATCAGCAAAGACAAGAGCAAAAATTTTATGCTATTCATGGTTGCCTCTCTTATTGATATTTTTATGGGGTCACTATTTATGCCAATGTTTACACCATGCCACACCCTTGTTGTGCAAAGGGGACACCGTGATACCAGGCAGAGTTTTTAATTGTTGTTTTAATTGTATTTATATTTCTTTTTTATGTGATAAAGTATCTTTGTATCTTGAAATACAAAATCCATACCACTCTGGGATTTTTTATCCATTTGCAGAGTTTCTGTTGGCAAAATATTTTATCTAAATCGCGGTTCTCTTGTATTTGCAAATGACCAAATTATTTGTATATTAATTCATGACAAGAAAATCAAACTTAAAATCTGGAATTCCGGATTGGCTAAAATGGGCACGAGAGATTCAGGCTCTGGCGCAAACCGGGTTGACTTTTTCGCAGAGCGAATATGAAGTGCTTCGCAACAAGCGATTGCTTGAACTGGCTGCTGAAATTACCAGCCAGTATGGCAATCTGTCACCCGATGATCTATTGGATAATTTCAGTGCTCAGCCCGGATATGCCACCCCCAAGATCGATGTACGGGGAGCAGTAATCAAAGATGAAAAATTGTTATTGGTACAAGAATGCACAGACAAGCGATGGGCAATGCCAGGAGGATGGGCCGATGTGGGAAAAAGTCCGGCAGAAATGGTTATCAGAGAGATAAGGGAGGAAAGTGGTTTTATTGTCAAGCCCTGCAAAGTGATCGGTATCTATGATGCCAATCGCAGTGGCCGGCCCATGCAATTTTATCACGCCTATAAGATATTATTTTTATGCCAGTTGATCGGTGGACAAGCGCGCACAAGCAATGAAACTCTCGATGTTGGATTTTTTGCGTTCGATCAGCTGCCCCCTCTTTCTCTAAATCGCACCAATGAGATGCATCTCGATGAATTAAGAGCACACCTGCAGGATCCTGATCGTCAAACTGCCTTTGACTGAGGCATGGCCTGCATACACAAACGAGAATAACAGGCAAGCCAATTACGTTATCATTGAATAAAGAATCAGTGGAGTTTTGGAGTGAACATGGCTAAATCGATAGGGTTATTGACCGCCGGAGGGGATAGTCCGGGACTGAATGCAGCGATTCTCGGTATTGGCAAATCCGCACTTGGTTATTACAAGGTAGAGATCCTGGGTTTTAGAGATGGATTTCGGGGAGCCATGGAAAATCGGATTATTCGTCTCGACTCCAACCGGCTTTCGGGTATTCTGACGACAGGCGGAACAATTCTGGGTACCAGCCGGGACAAGCCCCATAAAATGCCGGTCGGCGGTAAAACACTGGACATGACCGATGCCATTGTGGAAAATTACGAAAAACATCATCTCGATGCTCTGGTATGTCTGGGAGGAGGAGGAACACAAAAGAGTGCTTATTGGCTCGCAAAAAAAGGCTTAAACATTATCAGCTTGCCAAAGACCATTGACAATGATGTTGCCGGAACCGATATTACCTTTGGTTTTGATACGGCACTCCATCCCTGGATTGTCAGTGCAAGGCGCGTGGGTACGTGTATGGGGGATTGAGAGTATTGTCTTTAGAAAAATGGTGCTGAGATAGCCCGGCCATTTGATTATTCACATAGGGGGTTCATTTTTTTTGTATACAGCCAATATTTGGCCGAAATAAATTCGATGGAAATCTTTTTTAGGATAGAGTTTTGTGATACGCTCATCCAGGAATTGATTGGCATCCATGTCTTGCCAATAGATTTTTTCACACTCGATAATGAGATGAGCCTCATGAAAACCGGGTGCTTTTGCTTTTTCTGATGGCTTTGGCGAGAGACCAGAGATAGCGATTTTATCTTCATCCCGACCGGAAACCCGTCCCAGATATTTCAGCTTATCCCGATATTGCTCGGGAAATGCCGAAAGCGTAAAGGTATTATATGTTTCCATGAAATGATAGGTATGGCGCGTGGGCCTGACCACGACCTGCACAAAGGGCTTTTGCCACATGATCCCCATGCTGCCCCAGGCAACAGTCATTGCATTAAATTTTTTCGAATCCCCCGCTGTCAGCACAAACCATTGGTGATCCCACAGGTCGAATATTTGTGTCGTAAAAGATTCGAACGGTATGGCTTTCCAATGCATTATTTTTCTCCTCTAATACGGGTTCGGAAATCATCATCGATAAAAGGGGGATCGAACAGGCGAATAAAAAAAACGCCTGTTCGATCAATGTTCCGCTCCGAGCGGAACGCTGGGAGGGGAGAGAGAGCTATGATACTATTTTCGCTTGCTATATTTTAAATATTCAGAATAAATGGTCAGCCCGATGTATCCTTTAAAAATACCTCCGACATGACCATAATCCAAAACGCGAACCGAGATCACGTTGAGTTCATTTTTTCTAAAGAGTTGCGGAAGAATAAAGTACGCTCTTTCTTCATCCTTGTGACTTTTTCCTTTGCCTGGTCTGGTTTTATTGTCCAGTGTGCCTGTTTTCCCTACCTGAATACCATTAAGAAATACCTGGTCGGCATCATTGATATAGCCCAGCACGAGCATCACTTTTTCACGATTCAATGCTTTTGGAAAAGAGAATGATTTTCTATACCATGCAATCCCATCCAGATTTTCATATCCTTGTTTTTCCCAATATCCGGGTACTCTGATTAAATCCCAATGTTGATCATCATAATTCGAATCTGACCAGTGGCTGGAATCACCTGGTGAAAATTTCCAATAACCACTTAGGTTTACGGATAGCCTGAGAATATCCAGCCTGGAATAGAGGCCTACATCACCATGCGTGATACCTCCGCTGCTCTGATGATCGTATACCTTAATGGAGATGGTGTTTTCAGCTCCAAAGTGGACAAACCCTTTTGGGATAAAATAAATTCTTTTGACATTGAATGCGGTCTCGTATTCCGGAGGGAAATTTCCTTTTCCGCCGATAAGGTTGCCATTGAGGTAGACACGGTCAGCATCGTCGATGCGGCCCAGTTTAAAATAGAGGACTTTAGATCTGAGATCTTTGGGGATAAAAAAGCGGAGGCGATACCATGCGAATCCATCATATCCGGGGAAACCTTCATTTTCCCAGGTGCCGGGAACCCGAATCAATTCCCAATTCAAATCATCATAGTCGGCCTCGGCATAGTCGGGGTGGTCTCCAATTTCAAATCGCCATTCACCTTGCAAATCGATTTCTTTTTGCAGGTTCATCGCAAAAACAGGGATAGCGACGCCAAGCAATATCCAACTCTTTATCCAGATCTTTCTCATGTTTCCTTTCGTTCCAGGACCCATGCTGAACCGGGGCTGTATGTATTCATACAGCCCCGGTCAACTGAGAGGAGAGAGAAGAGAGAGAGATTAATTCGAAACAGTCTTTTTCAATACCGATCCCTCTAAAAGGGATTGGTTTTTTTCAAAATCATAATGTGTCAAAACCATCAGATTCAGCAATGCGCGGCGATAGCCCAAATATGCTACGATAAATTTTTCATCCGTCTCTTTCTGACGATTGATGATTTGTAAAACATCCTGAATCGATATTTCATGATTGGCATATTGCTGCATGCTCATGGTTAACAGTTCCTGCGCCAGTCGCAAGCTATTTTTCATGTTCAGGGTACGTTCCTGATATTCATTGAGATTGGTAAATGTATTAATCACATTCTTACGAATATTTTCACTATGTTCTTCGATATCCAGCAAGCGTTGTTTGACTTCCATTTGCTCTGCTTGAATTCGAGCACGGCGTTCACCCCAATCCCACAGCGGAATGTGTGCATTCAGAGTGATAGAGTTACTATTGTCATAATCTTCCCAGATATCAACAAATTGGTTCTCCTGTCTTTCCAACCCATATGTCATTTCCAATGTCATATGAAAGGAATTTCTACCTTTTTGTTGTTCAACATCGATTTCTGATTTGCGTTTATAAATTCTCAATCTTCTCAAATGAGGACTGGATTCATAGCCATATTCAATCGCTTGTTCGAGATCGATATTGATTTCCGTCATCGGAGTATTGGGTTCGACGATGAGTGAATCATCCATGCTTAAACGCAGACGTTGTTTCATGTTGGCCCGTTCGCGTCGCAACTGGCTCTTGTTTTCAAGCAGATTTTCCTGGACGTTTGCTATTTCCAATTCAACCTGAATTCGCTCAATTGCTCTCGAGCTATCCCGGTCAACAATCCTGTCGGTAATCGATTTTAGTTGTTCCAGATACTTTAGTTGTTTTTTGTATATTCTGCGGTTATATTCAAGCTGAAACAGGCCATAATACTCTCCTGAAATGTGTTCCATGATATTGACCCGGTCAGCAGTATAGTTGACTTTATTCAGTTCCAGATTGAGCTCGGCATCTTCCAGATTATTTTTGAGGCTATTGGGTCTGAAAAATGGTTGCGCGTATTTGACAAAGACGCGGTTGTAATAATCAACATCTTTGTCGCCATTATCGCGTTGGGTATAGCGATAGACTTTATAATTAAGCGATATATATCCGTTTGTTGGATAATTTAATAAAATGACCGGCTGCCTCACCGATAAGATGGCTTGCCACCTTTCTGTGTTTTGGCGGACGATTTCATCTCTTTGCAGAGTCGAATTCCATTTATAATCGGATAATCGGCTCAAGTCCGGTGTCTGGAGATCCAATGATACGGATGACTTTAAATTTGCACGCTGTGATCGCAGCCAAAAAAGAGTACGCTCGATACCCAGCTCCAGCCTTCTTATCCGATAACTGTTATTCATGGTAATTTCAACTGCACGATCCAGGCTCAGCTGTATATTGTCCTTGGCTGTACCATGTCCTGGCAGGATCAAGAAAAAGAGGATAAATATGATGAAAAGATATCGCATGAACACTTTTCTCTCTACCTTGATAGATCTTGACACACATCCACCTTGCAACACTTTCGCAACGTTGTAATATAAACAAATTGTAAAACAAAGTGTCATCTGTGCATCATAAATTGTAAAAGAATGTAAGGCAGGAACAGATGTCAGGGTATATATTTATACCCTATTCCATATACCGTGAGAATATGTTTGGGATGATTGGGGTCTGTTTCAATTTTTTTGCGCAATTTTACAATAAAATTATCCACTGTCCGGGAACTCGGATAGACTTCATATCCCCATACGTCATTCAGCAACGCATCACGTGTAATGATTTGATCCTGATGATCGATAAAATATTTAAGAATCTCAAACTCTTTATAACTAAAATCAACCGGTTTGCCTTCATCGTTCCAGGCTTTGTATTGAGAAAAGTTTATATTAACGGGGCCGATTTTGACCACACTGCCACTGATCTCTTCTTGCTCTGTGCTACGTCGCATCACGGCTTTGACCCGGGCCAGCAGTTCTCTGACACTGAACGGTTTGGTGATATAGTCATCCGCTCCCAACTCCAATCCCAACACCTTGTCGATTTCCTGCCCCCGAGCCGTGAGCATTATGACAGGAATTCGCAACCCTTTGGCGCGCAATTCACGACACACATCAAACCCTGATTTTTTGGGTAACATGACATCCAGAATAATGAGATCCGGATTTTCTGTTTGCGCCAACATCAGTCCTTCTTCACCATCAGAAGCAATAGCAACATTGTGGCCATCAAACTCGAAATTGTCTTTTAATCCGACGGCCATCTCTTTTTCATCTTCGACGATTAATATTTTTGACATGATTATTCTGGCTCTAATTTTTGGTCATATGGTTTTGTCTAAAACATTTTGACATCTGTACAATTGAAACCCGGGATTTTCTGTTGGCTAGGCATCCTTGTTCTTTATTGAAAATTTTAGATAAAACGTGCTTCCATGATCACTTTTACTCTTTACCGACACCGATCCACCATGGATCTGCATGATGTGTTTTACGAGACTCAACCCCAATCCACTTCCCTTGCTGTTGTGAACCAGTCCGCTTTCAATGCGGTAAAATTTTTCAAAAATCTTTTTTTGTTCTGATTCCGGGATCCCTACTCCCTTGTCTGTAATGGCAATCACTTGATGCTCGTTTTCACGATAGAGTTGGATTCGGATATATTTTTCATTCGGACTATTTTTTATGGCATTATCGATCAAATTGACCAGAGATTGAGTAATTGCCTCCGAGTCCACGGCAATATCCGGCAAGTCAGATTGTAAATCGAGCTCAAGCTCGAAATCTTTTTGTTCGAGATGAAACTGATACATTTCCAGTGTTTGCTCTATCAGATGACGCAAACTTTCAGGAGCCAACTGATACTCTTTTTTTCTTGATTCGATTTTGGAAAAATCGAGAATATTATTGATCAATTGGGTCAAACGAGTGCTCTCACTCATTATCGTCCGATAATATTGATATCGTTTGTCTTCGGATCGCACTCTTTTCATTTCCAGAGTCTCTGCATACATGCGTATCAAGGCAAGGGGAGTGCGAAGTTCATGTGAAACATTTGCTACAAACGCCGTTTTCATGCGCGACAACGTCATCTCTTGTGAAATATTGCGCAACAAATACAAGATTCCTATGATAAACACAAGATTGCTACCGAGCAAGAAGAAAAGATTGGTTGTTGTTTTATCTCTGGATATCTCTTTGAGTGTTGTTCCTGATAATTTTATTTTCAGATCCAGGTTAGGGAGGATCCATAGCTCTTCACTCTTTTCATAATCTTTAAACTCTTCATCTTCTGTAGCATAGAGCAATTCGCCACTTTTCCGGTCTTGTACAGCAAAACTAAAAATATCATCATTCATCGAACTGAATTTTCGAGCGACCACTTCACTGATATACTCTTCCGAGTCGATCATGATCCCTGCTAAGATAGGCTCGGTCGTCATTGATTTATAACGAAGAACAGGAAATACTAAAATCATGAGCTCTTGCCTGCCTGTTGACCATGGAATGATATGTGGCTTTATATATCCTCCTTTGGCGCGCCGTATCATTAGGTCGATTTCTTGTGAAGATTCGCTGATCAGGTAATTGATTTCATTTTCATAACGAAACATCAATCCTCGAGGTGGCTGGGCGCCGGCAGGGAAATTGATAAACAGACTTAAATAACCGGGAGTCCAGTTGATAAACACTCCACTTACCGTGGGATTGTTGCGTGTAAAGGTTGCCAATTCTTCCGGGTAGCCGGATGGATTTTGACGCTGCAAAACACCTGTGTCGATAATGGTTCTGATTTCTGCGATCCAGGAGTTCAGGATATCCCAACAATGCTGATTGACTGAAAATAATATGGTATTGAGCTGTCGGTCATAGATCGATTTTATCATTTCTTCATTTTCGTTGGTCTGGAAGAACTGAAAAGCCGTATAGCTCAATACCGGCACCAAAACAGCTATGATGATGGTAAAAACGATTTTTTTAAATGGAGAGTTTTCCATGGGAATAGAATTGTTTCAGTCATTCGATGAGACAATAAAAAATCCAGACGTTACGATCACCACTTAGCGCAGCATCGATTTTTGCAATATTCCTTAATATAAACAAATTCAGTCAAGCACCAAACGAAAAAGTCAGGATTCTAAAAGTTTTTCTACCTCTTTGATCAGTTCGTTCGCACCGTTTTCCGGCATGCCATACCATACATTTTTAATTTTGCCCTCCTTTAGGATAAACAGTGTTGGGATGCTGTTCACACCATAGTCTTGAAATGATTCGTTACTAACCACAGCAAAAGAATAGGGTAGATTTTTAGACCGGATATACCCGGATATAAGATTCATCTCTTCTTCAGGAGAAGGGTTTTGAATTCGTTTGTCCTGATCCGCGTAAAAACCATAAAGTTTGGTCACTGCTAAAATATCGAATTCGTTTCGATCCTTGAAGGTATCATAGACTTTGTCCAAAATGGGCAAGATTTCCCGGCAAGGAGGACACCACGACGCCCAAAATTCCAGTATTTGTATCCGGGCCTGGGGTTCGGAGGTAACCCATTTGACAATATCCAGGTCCGGTGCAGGCTCGTCAATCATCTGAAATACGGTCAGCCGGCCTCTTATGCGGGGGATATCGTGATCCTGGAGCTTTTGCTCTGCTGTTTGTAAAAATTTAATGGCTTTATCTCGTTCTCCATTGTCATAAAGATGATCAGCATATGCTTTTGCCAATCTGTCTTTTACCCAAATATCCTTATCACTATCCATGCTTGCAAGGAGGTATAAAAGTCCTTCTGAATACATGTCAGCATAAAAATAATTTTTGGCCACCAAGAGTACTAAACTGTCAGGAGCCTGATCCGGTGATGTCTTTATCAAACGGCTATAGGCGTTGGCTGCTTGTCCATATTCTCCCATCAGGACTGCCAGATCTCCCATGATCTGATGCCCGTTTTCCGGTTCTGTTTGATATTCTTTGAGCATCTTGTCATAGAGTTTTTGAGCCGATTCCCGGATTTTCAATTGTTCGTCGAGGTTATCGGCATCTGAAAAGGCTGATTGCAGTTGGGCCACCTCGGGTGAATATTTTACCTCAAATTTTGGTTCCTGCCCACAATGAATGATGAATAATGGCACAAGGAAAAAGCATAAAATCAAAATTTTCATCCGGGTATCCTTTTGGTTAATTTTCATGATTCGGCTATGGGTTTTTATCTCTTTTTTTCTTGCAAAAGTCCCTTAAAATTATTAAACCTAATAGATTGATTACTTGTTCCCAAAATCGAAATCGATGAGTATTATATGCCAAAACTCTTGTGCTATACGTAAAAATTTGCATAACTTTTTTGTATCAAAGGAGAAAATATGCATTCTGTGAAACCCTTGACACTGGAAGAAAATCGTTTTTTCAGTTCTGACCCTGACCAAAGAAGAACCGCTCTTCATCTATATGAACGCATCAAAGATCTTCCTCTGGTTTCTCCACACGGGCATGTGGATCCCAAGATTCTTGCAGAAAATAGCCCCTTTCCCGATCCGGCCGAGCTGCTGGTCATCCCTGACCATTATTTGTTCCGTATGCTCTACTCGCAAGGCATTCCCCTTGAAAAACTGGGTGTTCCCCGCAGTGACGGCGGTGCAACAGAACAGGATCATCGTAAGATTTGGCAAATCGTGGCAGACAATTTTTACCTGTTTCGGGGTACCCCCACAGCTGTATGGCTGAATCACGAGCTATATACGGCACTCGGAGTGCGCAAACGCCTTACCTCCGAGACGGCGATGGATATCTATGATCAGATCGTGGAGACCTTGTCAAAGCCCGAAAATTTGCCGCGTGCCATGTTTGAACGGTTCAACATTGAAGTGTTGAGCACAACAGATTCACCCATCGATACTTTGGAGCATCATCAGAAAATCAAGCAAAGTGGCTGGAAAGGGCGTGTCGTACCGGCATTCCGGCCGGATAATGTAACTGATTTGCTGTACCCGAACTGGCAGGAGAATATCCAAAGGTTGGAAAGCGTCAGCGGTATCGATTGCAGGTCCTACAAAGGCTATATCAACGCACTGGAAAAACGCCGTGAATTCTTTAAGGAAATGGGTGGCACCTCTACCGATCATGGTGTTTTTTCACCCTTTACCCTAGAACTCGATGCAAAAGATGCTGCCAAACTCTATGATAAGGCCTTGCAGGGCAAAGCAACCTCTGAAGATGCTTCCTTGTTTACTGCCCATATGCTTATGGAAATGGCTCGTATGTCGGTAGAAGATGGTTTTACCATGCAGATTCATCCAGGAGTTTTCCGTGATCATAACCAGGCTGTTTATGAAAAATTCGGCAAGGACAAAGGATGCGATATCCCCATGTCTACAGAATATGTCAAGAATTTACGTCCTTTGCTCAACAAGTTTGGCAACAATCCTGATCTGACTCTGGTTGTCTTTACCATCGATGAGACCAGCTATTCCAGAGAGCTGGCTCCGCTTGCAGGGCACTATCCTGCTATGCGATTGGGACCTGCATGGTGGTTCCATGACAGCCGTGAAGGCATGATGAGATTTCGCCGCATGACCACTGAAACGGCTGGCTTTTACAATACTGTCGGATTTATCGATGATACCCGGGCTTTTCCCTCTATACCCGCACGCCATGATCTGGCACGTCGTATCGATTGCCGATATCTGGCTGAATTGGTGTCTGAGAACGTATTAGAGTTGGATGAAGCAGAGCAGGTCATTGTTGATCTCGCTTATAATCTGGTCAAAAAGACTTATAAACTTTGATTGAATCTTTCGGGCTCAGCACT
>CAYNUX010000053.1:0-13676 GCA_964400115.1 uncultured Cytophagia bacterium | reverse complement strand
TTGGCATGCGGTTTTTGACTGGTATTTGTAGGGAATAAAGTATTCCTGATGGCCGAGGGTTTCGGGTTTTGTCAATTGTCCGGATGCGATTTGCATGACGAGTCTAGCCAGATTTTGGGCGCATTCTTTGAGCGATTGTTTGCCCTCGATCACAGGGGCAGCATTGAAATCCATATCGCCGATCATCCTTTCATAGGTTTGCCGGTTTCCGGTGATTTTGATGAGAGGGGCAATAGGCGAGCCAATGACCGATCCGCGTCCGGTTATAAACAAAATGATCTGTGCCCCGGCAGAAATAAGATCCAAGAGTCCCTCGCTGTCATTGGGATTCGTATAACCGAATTGCATAAAATGGTCATCCGGAACGCTGTCGAGCAGCCACAGTCCGGGGTTCGCAGGCTGTTCCGACACTTTGATCACTCCCTGGATCTCGCGGGAGCCGCTTTTGGCAAAGGCACCCATGCCATTTTCTTCGATCTCTTTGCGCACGAGATTTTCGGTGTTGGCCTTTTCCAGTGCTTTTTGAATGACCTCTTGTTCGATTTTTTGGGGGATAATGACGACACCACCCAGAGACCTGAGCCGCCGCCGGTAATCAGAGCGATCTCATCCTTCATGATACAGGGTTTTAATAGATCCGGTTGCATTTAAAAAAATCCTTCGTCACCGGGTCGTTCGGACCAAATCATCGCCATGCTTTAATCAAGGTTAGCCTGTCGTTATCGAGGTTCAGATTCGTGCTCCCATATGGTTGTTTGTTATTTTTTACCCCGGATTGTTATCGTTTGGACACTAGTGTTTTAATTATCTAATCAAAATTATTACGCTTTTATTTCAAGCGATCAGTGGTCACTTGTTGTTTGCGGCATTTTTTTCAAAATGAGGGATGTTATTTTCTGTGTTTTTGTAAAAATGGTCAAGATGTGTAAATCACCATTTCGTAGGAATAGCTAAACATGGGTGCCCCACCAAGGTAACCCGCATATATAGCAGCCATATTTATATCGGAATTTTACCTTTTGCTTGCGTTTGTCAGGCTTGGGAGATCGGTTTTATCGAATCTGTCTCTTTGGCAATCGTATGAATCAACTGGAAATAGCGTTCAAAATGAGCGTGTTTGCTCCACAGTGATTTGTATGCCTCGTAACCTCGTTTTCCCAGTTCATCTCGATTTGCATTGTCCAGAGCCAGTCGATCCATGGCAAGAACAAGATCTGCATCATTCTCAAAAATGAATCCGGCCCCGCTTTTTTCGACGGCCTCTGGCAGGCCTCCCAAATTTCTGACGATCACCGGAGTCTTTTGTTGAAAGGCTTCGATCGCCACAAGCGGGGCTATATCATAGCCGGAGGAGGGAATGATCACACCCTGGCTATTCTTGTAAAGCGCCTGCATCGTTTCCGGTTCACTGACGTGGCCCAAAAAATGAATGTTGGAGCAATCTTTTGTCATTTTTTCAAGGGTTTTGGCCTGACTGCCCGAGCCGGCAACGACCAGGGATGCGTGCGGATAATTTTTGAATACGGAAATAAGGGTGTGCACGCCCTTGATTTTCTCCAATCTGCCGACAAAAAGAAAATAAGGCCGTACGAGTTTTCCGGAAAGAGGTAAAGAACCTTTTGCAAAAGATTTTTCCGGTACAAAATTGGGCAGATGGATGATGGGATATTCGAATCCAAATCGTTTATGTGTTTCCTGAGAAAATTTGCTCGGTGTGATAAAGGCATCCACCTGATCATACGAATCTTGCCAAAGGTTTAGGTAGCGCCATAATTGCGGTGGTCTTTTGTAGAAAAGCGTGCAGGGCAGACAGGTTTTTTTTCTGCAGGGCTCTTTTTTATAACGGTACAACACATGGGTCGGGCAAACAAGCCAGAATTCATGCATGGTATAGAGCTTGGCTCTGGCCTTGCCATAGCTCAGAATCTGTGGTCCTCCCATCAGCGAAATATTGTGGTAATGGATGACATCGAAATCCTGCTCCAGGATTTGCCTGATCTTTTTCGCCTTGATTCCCGGCGTTCCGGTTTGGTGGCTGAAAAACGGAGACATCGGGCCCCAAACACTTTTCAATCCGTGAACCGTGATACCAGGATGATCCTGAACCTCTTTCTTTGGGGGTGATCCGTCTGAAATCATATAGGCATCACGACAGTGAATGACCTCGACATGGTGTCCGAGTTCTGCCAGGCCATTCGCAAGGGTATGAACAAAAACTCCGTCCCCCCCAAAGCTGAACGGCGGGTAAAATGTGGTAATCATGCAAAATCGAATGGCATTTTTCCTGATATGAGTAAAAAAACCAAAAAAACTTTATTTATTCAAAAGGGGGTCAAGTATTTTTATAACTTTTTCTTTAATGTCAGCATCGATCCGGATCGCTTTTTGTGCTCTGGATATATCTACAGTCTGCATTAACTTTAGTCCGACCCTATCGGTATCCAGCCACGCTGACAAATCATTTAATGCTTTATCCGGATTGTGAACAAACTGATCGAACTCACACTCATAATAACGATTTTTTTTAAATTTCGCACAACAGTTTTGATTTAATTGCGAGATTTGATGCAGAGTGGTAAAGGCCATACGAATAGAAGGCGGATCGTCATTTACATGCACGGGATCTCTTCCTGCGGCTGTATAAGCCTGGTACAGACAAACGTTGCCCACCGGATTATCGGGCTGTGCAGTCAGATGCGGTTTCCGCAGACAGGTCAGCATCAAGTTCGGAAACATGAATACATATCGTGCTTTTGGAAATGCCTTGTCGATTTCTGGCAGTAAAAGCAGACTTTCCGGGAGTTTGAAACCCCATTCAGAAACTTTACTTGTTTTGCGAATCATCTGCGCGGCAGCCAGACGCAAGTGAGACACTGTAAGAGCCCGGGGGTCGACATCTAAAGAGACCGCTTTACGTAATATCCCCTGATAAAGTGCCAGTGCCATCTCGAGTGTGTCATTGGATTTGTTTAACAAATTGCCGATAAAAATATCGCAATCCCGCGCTGCTAACGCCAGTAATCGCGTTCCTCCGCCCCCCTTGCCGAGTAAAATTACCGGTCGATCGAGGATGTCAAGAAGAGACGCATCGAATTGCGTTTCCCATGATTCAGGTTCGACCCAGCGATTTCTGCAAAAAAAACGCATGTCAGAGGTTTGAGACCGGCAAGATTCCCATTGCCGGATTTCTTTGTCCACATACAGCTTTGCCAGGTGATGGCGATAAAAATATTTTGCCCCGTCACGAATGAGCGAGGGTTGCCTGAGATATTCTAGCAATGCAGAGGGTATGAGGGAGCATCCCTCAAAGTTTTGAAAATTTTTAGCTCTGTTACCTAGTGCTGGTCTCAAGAATAACCTTTGTGATATTGTGGATTATTCATGTTTGGCCTGATCAATCAGGAACTCTATCCAGTACGAGTAAACCCTTTAAGAGTAGATTACCCAGAAAGGATTGATGATAAAGCGGTGTGTTAATGACATATTTCAATCGTTTTGATAATGACTCTCTGCTCACTAGAAACTGTTTGATCATTTTTTCGAGGTCATTGGAAAGTAAAGTACCATAGAGTCGATAAAATTCCTCTGCTTGCCGGACTCGTGGTCTGTCGGCTCCTCGGGAGCGAATGCGTTGCCATTGAACTCTAACACGAGCAAAGGTATTCAGGGGAATAGAAGAAGTATTGTGATGGTGACGACGAAAAAGCATGCTGGGTTTGGGATCATAGATCACATCGCCGAAAGCGGTTGCGAGTAAATAGACCCATGAATCGTGCATGGAGCAATATCTTGGAAGTTGATCCAAGAGAAATTTGCCGAGTTGACGGTTAAAAACCATTGTACAACCATGAACCGATGTCTCGACCAGGGCATTGGCAAACGATAACCCTCGCTTTGGCAGATCGGATGGTCGAACAGGATTTAATGCCGTGTCCGTCATGGTCACGCGCGAGCAATAGAGAATCGGTGAGTTTTTGTTGTTGTGAGCTTCCAGTTGTGAGATTGCCGTAGACACTTTATCCGGATTCCAGACATCATCCTGGTCAGAGAATGCCATATAGTCTGCGTGAGGGGATGCATGTTCTACGAGCCTTAAAAAGCTTTGGGCTGCACCCAGGTTTGGGCCTTTGGTAATATGGATGTGCCTGTGATGATCAGCATAGCGTTGCAAGAGCTGCCATGTTCCATCACTGGATCCATCATCGCGGATCAGGATTTGTAGTTTTGTATAGTCCTGTGCCAACAAGCTCTCCAACTGTTCATCGAGATAACGCTTTCCATTATACGTGGAGAGCAGGATTTGAACGCTCGGAAAACCTGATCTGTTTTGGGTAGTGGAAAAAATTTCGGGCTCTCCTGATTTTGCTGCAGGGTATCGGATTATTTGGAATTGACGGATTTTGAGGATTTGATGCTGGCCCCAATAATTCGGGGAGGCGTCAATAGAGAATAAATTTGCACATTTTCCAGTCCCTCAAGAAAGACATGTTCGAATGCAGGTATGCTGAAACGATAATAGTCTTCCGGATCAGGATGCACCCGAAGCGTCCTGGTAGAGGCAGTAAATGGCGATACCCATTTTTCTACCCACGGGAAACGGTTGAGCCAACTGAGGTAATGGATATCCTTTCTGGTCGTATAACCGGGTGCTCCGAGAACAATGACGCCTCCCGGAGCTGTCACCCGGAGGATTTCGCTTATGCTCTTCCAAAAAGATCTGTCGTGTTCCAAAACGGCGTTACAAAGAACCAAATCGAACCGCTCATCCTCGAAATCCATATGGTTTGCATTTCCCTGCACGATGTCAAAATCAGCAAACCGGGCAGGCTCCTTTAGATTGAGACCTGTTTTTTCTGTGGCATTCGCCAGACATTTCATGTTGAGCAGCGAGTCAGTGTTCGGTACTGCACCCACCTCGAGTACTCGTCCACCCGCCTGATAACGGATGCAAATTTGCTCAAATTTGATGAAAACGGCTGGATGCATATCTGGGTTTATTCATAATAGCTTGACACCGTTTATGATTCAGATTACATCATTTGATATATTATACAAAATCATTGATCACAATTATATGAAAGAGATCACATTTTCAGAGTATTTTGTATTCATAATCGAAAAAAACCGGCATTAAAAATATTTGTGAGGGGATTGATGGGTAGTGATTATAGATAAAATATTGAAATGGGGCATCATATACAAGGAAAAAAGACCATCTCTTGATTTTTGCCCTAGAGGTGAGTGCTACCAGAGGTGTTTTTTGCAAGTTGTTCCGAGAATCGGTTGAGCTGACCCTCTATTCTTCCTGACCAGCGATAATCACCCGAGATAATATCCAGCATGCTCTGACGTTTGAATTCATCGGTCCGACCGCTATATCCCGAAGCGACCAGCATCAAAAAGTGCTCGTCGCTCACATCTGTTTCTATATTCTCCTGCTCGATGGCTTTTCGTAGGCGGCCACACTCTTTCAGTATGGCTTTAAAGTTCATATTTTCAAGCCTGATGCCGATGTCAGGCCACAAATCAGTGGGTTTGTAGAGCACGTATTCATATTTCATCAGGTCTAGCACAAACGAATTATCCAACACAAATCCGAATTTCCGGCGGGCTTTATACCAGGTGCTTTGTTTGAACGGACTGGGCGGTGTCACCATGACTGAATCGGGTTTTGTTGCTCGTACAAGTTCCAGATTGTCCTCAAATACCTGTTCCAGCGTCACTTTGCCCAAAGTCGGTGTTGGATAGATAAACGCCAGGCTGATATAGAGTTTTTGTCCTGCCTGTTGCTCGGCTTTGCGCATGGCGCGAATCGTCCAGCGAATGTCCTCGCTGGTGATTCCTTTATTCATGACATGCTCATTGATCCAGTCATTCCCTGTCTCTCCCCCCATAAATACGGATAACATGCCACTGCGGATCATCTGCTCATATTGCGAGACGATTTGTTTAAAAATCTCCGGGTCAGCTGCATTCTTTGTGGCCCGTGCACCGATGGTATAACGGACATAAAGTCCGCGATTCAGTATTTCTTTGGCAATATGAGCGCCAAACTCCGGAAATGTGTCAGATCCACTAAACCGGAACAAACCGACACCTTGTTCAGTCATGCTTTGGATTTCATCCACAACCTTGATGGGATCTCTTGGCATCATTCGGGTAAAGAATTTCGAATGTACGCAGAAATGACATTTTCCCCAGGCACATCCCAATGAATCCACCACGATATGGACTCGCATTTTGTCATTTTGATCGAGATCAAAATGAGGAATGGCTTTTTCCAGAATCTTCGGATGCACCCGGGTATAAAGATATTTCCGGTCCTGTTTTGCATCACGGACCATTGTGTTGGTCAATCTGCCATCGAGAATTCGCTGCCTGATCTCTTGCAGGATGTTTTCTTTTTGCCATTCAAGAGACTGGTCATCGATGAGATTCAATAGTTGTTCCAGTGGGTGTTCGCCTTCTCCGGTCACAGCCAGATCAAAGTGCGAATGCTGCATAAAATCACTCTCATAAAGAGAGGGATGATAGCCACCGGCAATGACGAGAATCGAGGAGGATCTCTGTTGGATCATTTGTGCTAATTCATCAGCCCATTTAAAGGATTCACCATACCAAACCTTGATACCAAAAATTTTGTCACCACTAGCGGCGATCCGATCCGCTATCAGAGACAATTGCTTGCGCATACGATATACACGGATAGTGGTATTGAGTTTCTGTAACATCATGGCGAGGATAAAAAGACTTTTGGTGATTCGTGGATGCTTGTTGTCATCTCTCATTCGAAAGAGGATTGCATAGATTGATCTGATGAGACGGGAGATCAACACGGGACTGATCTTTTTGTAAAACGAACGGGTGGCCAGATCCAGTGGCTCTACCCTGTGGCCTCTGGCTTCCAGGTGACTTTTCAGAATCCAAATCCCATTTTCGAGAAAAAGATCGCTTGCTGACCGTCTTTTTGTTGCAATCATATTACAGATCGTGATTCTGGCCACAAGAGTCATCTCCCGGATTCATCAAAAAGTTCGGGCACGGCCTCTCGGTCTGCCTTACCTGCTGCCGTCTCTGGCATTTCTCTGATTACTTTGATTTTAAACTCGGTATTGGGAATTGCGTTATAGAGCTCTGCCAAAAGAGTTCTTTGCAGTCTTGAAACATCCCGAACAGAAGAAACAACAGCGACGTGTATTATTTCTTTGTGCTTTACGGCACAGACATACGAGACCTGGGTATGTTGCAGGCACAATTCTTCAATGTCTCGGGCAAATATTTGTCCTGCAAATGTCTCGAATTTTTGATTCGCCCGTCCTCTTATATAGAGGTGCCCTTTTTCATCCATATAACCCAAATCTTTTGAAGCAAAGGAACCCTCTTTTTGGAATCGGTGACATTCTTTTGCGGTCGCATTGATGTATCCCTGAGCACGGGATGGGGAATGAATGCAAATCGTGCCTGTGCTTCCTCTGGGGAGCTCGTTTCCTGTTTCGTCGAGAATGGAAATGCGAACAGGCGGACAAGGTTTACCTACAGAACGCCAGACAGGATCGTTTTTGTCGAGTCCCATATAATCGTCTGGCCCAAGCAACGTCAGGGGAGGCAGGACTTCAGCCATGCCATAGCCACAGGATATAATCGGGCCAAACATCTCTGTGGCGCGTTGCAGGACAGCTGCATGCACGGTATCTGTGCCGACGGCGATCTTGTTCAGTGAGGGATATTTGATCCCCGAGTGCGAGCTTTCCATCCATTTTGCCAACCAGATTGGAGTTAAAAAGATAAAATTTACGTGATATTCATTTATCAGGTTCGACAATTTTTGCATGTCCCAATTGCCCGGCAATACGATCTTCATTCCGGCAAGCAAAGCCGGAATGAGGGATGTGCTGCCGGCAAGAGTTAAAGGGATTAAAGGCAGATAGGTTTGTTGGTGCTTGTGTCTGCTGTTTGCAGCTTTTACAAAAGCATGGCAACTCGCTGCCCAACTTGACTGGCAGAGCCGTATTCCCTTGGGATGACCCGTGGATCCTGAAGTAAAGTTGATCGTGGCTGCATGGTCCGGCGCAGGGGGGAGAGAGACAGACATGCGAGGTTCTGTTTGCTCAAAAGGTTGATAACAAAGAGTGGGCGCATTCAGACAAAGATCTGACTCTTTCGGAACAATGGTGATTCGCGGTTTTGTTTGACCGATGAGGTGGTTCAATCTATCCGGGGAAAAACCAATGGGAATCAGCATGATCTCAATACCATTCAGATGACATGCCATTCGGAGCACGATCGATGCTATGGAATCCGGTAAACAGACCGCAATACGGTCGTTTTGTTTCAAACCCTGTGAGAGTAAAAATGCAGATGCCTGTTTCACCTCTTTGGACAAGTCATTATAGGTCAACGCATGATCTCTATGAACCAGGGCCGTTTTTTTGCCATTTCTGTCAAGTGCAATCCGAATCAGCTCTGCAATGGTTTTTTTTCGGGAGATATAGCTGTTTCTGAGAAACTTTAAAGGAGTAAACATGTCTCGTTTTCTCTTATTTTTTCACAGCCTTGTTTGATCTTATGTAAACCACCGTTCAGGTACATTTTTGTGTTCCAGACGCATCAGGACCGCCGGAGCATTTTCCAATCCCTGCAGACTCGAATCTTGTCTGGCAATGGTTTCAAACCCGAATAAGAGTTGATAAATCCGTTCATGGCAAGGATTGACTATGCACAATAGAGTGTCGATCTCCAGCTGTTGAAAGATATAGCATACCGATGCTTTCAAAAGATCTTTGACAATACTTTTTTTACCCCGGCACTCTTTACATGTGGCCATTCGCCAGCAAGATGCTAATTTGTTTGTTTGGCTTCGTATTTGTCGGGTCAGTTGTGGAAAATCTTTGTCAGTATTGAGGCCCATAGGACCATCAATGGTGATGGAGAGGGACCCAAGCAGTCGTGAACCGGAACTGGCAATCATGACCGTTGTCTCTGGGATATTTTCCAGTTCCGGATAATGAATGAGCTTTCCCCCGGATTGGGGCTTTGCATAGTTCATGTCCACATAGGCATCATGGGTAAGCCGATAGACTCTTGCCATTTCTTGTTTGCTGGTAGCTATTCTAATCTCATAGTTTTTGGTTTTGCTGGCTTTATCAGGCTGCTTTGATGTGTAATCGATCACGGTGATGTTTTCGATGGTGTCGACAGACTCGGGTTGTGTTAAACGAGACATGCACTAATCTCCGTTTTGGGGATACGTAAACTGTGGTGATATACTTTTTTCATTCAGGGCAATTTCACGCTCGCCTGGGAATCCTAAAGAAATGAGAAAATTTTTTAAAATACATTTGTTGCTAATTGAGGATTGGAAAAGGTTGATGGAAATAAAAAGATTGCAAAAATGAAAGGCGGGATGGACATAGATTCCGAGCAGATAAAAGAGTACAATGGCTAAGCCGGCCAGACCTCGGCCAATCCGCTCGTGGCTGATTTTCTGTAGCTTTGATGAATGGGATATTCTTTTCTTGACTGGGTTCACCGGGACTCTCTTGTGTGTTCAGATGCTTTGCTCTGCTGTGCAAAATGTAGAGTGCGTTCCCAAGACGCAAAATCATCCAACGCAGATGGCTACTCGACTCTGCCCCTCGAATTTTGGTTGCGGAAAGGGGGTAAAAGATCCTTCCTTTTGGCCTCGGTTAAGAGAAATATCCCCAAGTAGAGAATTGCGATAATGTTCGTTTTTCTCCTGGTATAATTTATGAAAAGATGATAAAAAGAGCAAGAAAAAAACGAGCATGAATCCGGAATTGCAACCTTATTTTAGAGCGATGCTCGCAGAATCAAGTCTATGGTCTGCTCGTATGGTGTTTTTCTCTTGCAGAACATTTCCTGGAAAACGGTCTTCTTTTTTTATATTTTTTGGCGACAATTGTGCCAGTATCATAGCCAGGAGGGCTGCCCGTTCCATGAGGCTGTGGCGCAGGATATATTCTGATTGGTCTGATGGTTTAACACCGATTGGGCCCATGCCATCGATCGCGTATTG
The DNA here is from genome assembly GCA_964400115.1 of uncultured Cytophagia bacterium. Taxonomy (GTDB): domain Bacteria; phylum Zhuqueibacterota; class Zhuqueibacteria; order Residuimicrobiales; family Oceaniaggregativiventaceae; genus Oceaniaggregativivens. Next base: position 3,640 of record CAYNUX010000053.1, on the reverse strand, counting down.
ATAAGGTTCCAGGAAACAGATATCCGCCGAGCTCCAGCGATGTTCCTCCCGCAGGTTGATATCCAGACTATAGGCAATTTTGCACATGTGCATTGATGGTATTGCCTTTGAATGATCCATCCTTTTGTCGTTCACCAGCGGTTTTGCCGGTGAGAATTTCGATCCCTTCATCTATAGTCTTTGCGGCCCAGATTTTAAATTTTTTCTTTTTGACGGCATCGAGTACTCTGGTTTTGAGCATCAGATTTTTGACATTTGCAGCAGGAATGATGACCCCCTGTTCGCCGGTCAGGCCCCGACTTGCACACAGATCGAAAAAGCCTTCTATCTTTTCATTGACTCCGCCGATGGCCTGTACCTCGCCTTTTTGATTCACTGAACCGGTCACCGCAATGCCTTGAGCAAGGGGGGGTTCGGATAATGCGGATAGCATTGCATAGAGCTCTGCGGATGAAGCACTGTCTCCTTCGACTCCCGCATAGCTTTACTCAAACACCAGTCTGGCAGAGAGGGTGAGAGGTAGGTTCTGTGCATATTTCTTTGCGAGATAGCCACCCAGAATCAGTACTCCTTTGCTGTGCAAGGGACCGCCCAGTTTGACCTCTCGTTCGATATCCATAATGCCATCGCGTCCGGGGCCAACCGTCGCAGTAATGCGTGTCGGCTTGCCGAATCGATAGTCGCCCATATCCATGACCGAGAGTCCATTGACCTGTCCTATCATGCTATCTTTGGTATCGATAAGCAATGTCTCTCGTTCTGTCATTTCTTGCAGTTTTTCCTGAACCATCCACATGCAGTCCAAAATCTAGAGACGTAACTGCGCGTTCCTGGCCTATGATTGCATCTGAGGGCTCCAAATCTTGCGTGGTTTTGAAATCGTAGGCTGAAAGGTCAAACGTTTTTGTCAGTGCATCGTGCTTTAATGGTTTAATCACGCTCTCTCTTTGTTCATTATGGGAATGATCGTTTTACAGGTTGAATGGGTCTGTTCAGGCTTTTATTCTGGAACCTGGCTTGTCCACGATTTGTACCGTGCTGGCTTGAGGGCCCTGGTCTCCCATCTCTTCGACATATCTTACACCCGTGCCAATCTCCAGACGTTTGAAATCATTATGCAGAACGCTGTTTTCGTGAAAGTATATCTGACGATTGTCAATTGTGGAGATAAAGCCATATCCCTCAAACGGGAATAGTGATTTGATAAATCCTTTGCTATGGTTATTGTCGGTATGAACTTTGACCGCTCTGTGTTGTTTTTTTTCGAGTTCTTTTAACTGCCTGCGTGCCGCAGAAAAGGCATCGCGGATAACAGCACTCAGTTTTCGATGTAAAATTCCTTTCGAAGGTTCTCTTTTGACCACGATTTCATGACCAGGGGGAACGGTAATGGCGATCCGGATCCGGTATGGCGTGCCCTGGCGTTGATGCTGCTGGGTTTTTTCGATCGCTATACGGCAGGAGGTGATATGATCATGAACCCGCTCCAATGATTTGACTTTGTCGCTGATGAGTTGATCGATTTCATCTGTTTTATTGATATTGCGATAAGATATTTCGAGAGGTACTTGCATGGCGCTTCTCCTCTATTTTACACGTTTGCCACTCTTGATGCAAGTATAAAAAAATCGCCTGATCCCGAGTAGTTGCTTTCCCCTTATAACAAAAAAGGTTTGATTTACATTCTGAAAAGTTGAGAAAAACAGAGATCCCTGGATACATTTATTCGTCACGACGAATGAATTTATAGTCCAGAGACCAGATCCCTCCCCCTTTGATCAATAGAAACAGACTCGAGAGCCACATGGCAAAATCCGTACGCATCTCATGAGCCATGCTCCAAAAGCCATAGGTGCTCAGATCCCGCAAAACAAAGGGCCCAAAACTCGCGCCAAATGCAATCGGAATTTTTGTTGTTATTATTGCAACACTCATTATGATGAGTGTAGAGAGGGCTCCGGCACGGGTTGCCAATCCGATCAGAATAAGGACTCCACTGAGAATTTCTACCACGCCTACAAAATTGCCAAAAAATTCATATGCAGGAAACCCCATTTTCTCGAATCGTCCTACCCCCCGCAGCGCCGGATAAAGAAGTTTTTGTAATCCCTCGGATAAAAATATGGCTCCGACCATGATCCGGATAATCAGGGTCGTTTTCGCATGGTCAGTGCTCAGAATGTTATGCAACATCGTTTATTGTCCTTCAAGTAAGGTTTAAAGTGATTTCTCATTACCTGCATTTCTAAAAAAAACAATAAATAATATTATCTCATTTCCTTTTCCATGATATTGATAAACCGGGTGGTCGAAATATACCGGTCAGCCAGTATCTTGCCGTTATGGATGAGGTTAAATACTCCATATAGAGCAGGGGCCTGTTGTGCCTGGGTATGAGTTTTCAGTTCGATAATTTTTGGTTTCAGACCCTTGTCCTTTAAAATGGGTTGTATTTCCTCGATGAATCGGGCGACCCATGGACATTGCTTTGAATATACCATCACCAGTCCTTCATTGAGGTAATACTCTGGATTACCCTTGTTGATCGAGGGCAAAGGACCATCTTTGAACCGCTTTAAAAGCAATTGTTCTTTTCCGGATTCGGCGATGACTTTATAATCCTGCTTTATAAACAGTTTGCGGTTGGCCATAAAAGCAGCATCACTGGTCATGGTTGCCACGCCCAGCATGTCTCTGGCATCGTGTTCAGCTTCCTGTAACAAGAGTTGTCCCAGGCCCTGATGCTGATATTTTTTTCCATGGGTATAGAGACAGTGGATAAAGATATATCCTCTTGCGTCCACCGATCGCCAGCAGTACTCACCAGGTACATATTCTATAAATCCTACAGGCCTTTTTTCTGTTTCAAGAAAAAGGAGTTTGATGATCAATCCATTTTGGAATTGCTCCTTGAGCCAATCGATTTTGTGGTGAAATTGTGGGTGTTTTGGATTGATAAAACAGACTGCCTGAGGATAGTTGGCAATATTATCAGCGGTAACGTGAACAATATGTGATTGCATGGGACAGTCCTTTTGCTATTTAAATTCTATCTGCGGAGCATTATAATAGCCCATAGAGGCATCTGCCACCGCCATGCGATACAAATGATTTTGCATCAGACATGGTTTTTTATTATCTGCCAATATAGTTGTCGAATAGATGCAAAGTTCGCCGGGCAGGCTGGTCAGGATCTCCTCCCGCCAGTCACCGATGATATCGGCCACGATCAGGATTTTCCCTTTGATAGCCAGTTTTTCTTCACCGTTGTATTCGATGATCTTGTTATCATAACAGATCTCTTTTTGATCATCACGATCCCACCAAATTGCTCTGGGTGCCAGTCCCCAAAGATTTTGATCTGACAACCGTTGGCCCTGTGCACTGTATAGAAAAAATTTATCTCCCCCCTTGGCTTCACCGGCATAACATTCAATGCCTGGATATTCATCTGTCAGATCGCCGATCATACCCTGGCTGTGCACGTGATGGTTGTCCTGGTAATTGTCCGTTAACCATGTGTTCAAAGTCATAGAGCTCCTCAGATGCTTCAGAACGTCTTCCGGGTGATGGTTTTGAGGTCATTTTATTCGGGAATAGGGCCGAGGTCCGGCATGAACGTATGCAGTACTGCCAGACT
>CAYNUX010000052.1:0-13732 GCA_964400115.1 uncultured Cytophagia bacterium | reverse complement strand
CAATGGTTTCTTTAGGCGTGCGTTCCCAATAATTGTCGATCGAATAATTGTCGATGATCATCTTGTCCTTTTTCTGTTCCGGTTTCCAGGACCAATAATCGTGGCTGTGCAGGGTTTTCATGTAAAAATCCGCGCCAACCACGTTTGCCTCTGCTCCTTTGATGGTGGCGATTTCATGGCTGGCCAGGCCTGCAGGCACCCCTTTGCTCTTGATGTATTCCAGAGTGGTGGCAATGAGCTCCCATTGACCGGCACGCGCCCAGGAATCACCAATATTGCCCATGATCATGGCAGCACTGGCTCCATTGTCTATGGCAAAATCGATATTCTCTTTATAGTCTTTGGTTCGGGGATAAACCGGGGCAATCCATTGGATCTTGCCGCCGTTTTTCCAGTAAGCGTTGAGGATCTCTACCGGCTCTTTGCGAGCACTCACGGCAGTGGTATTGATGCCGCACTCTTCGCATAACCAAAACGTGTCCATGACCTTTTTCTGGGAAAAATACCGTTTCAAAAAAGTGGACACATAGATGAGATCTCTGCTGTGAGCGAAACCGCTGATCAAATTCCCGCCGCAGATAATCCGTCCGACATCGAGGCCTGCCAGCTTGCCTTTGGGAATGGGTTTGCGCAGCTGTGTCAGATCCACCGGATCGTCGATTTTTATGGTGGGAGAGGTCACCCCATCCACGGTGGTTGCCTTTTCAAGATCTGTTTCTTCAAAGCTCTTCCACCCGTGATTTTTTGCAACAGCAAACACAAATCCTCCCAGAACGGGCAGAGAGATTAGATTCTTGATCATGTTGCGGCGATCCAGAGATGCTTCTGCCGGATCATGATTCATGTCTTTGGGGACTTTTGGTCGCTTGAAATGTGAGAGTGGGAATTTGGCCGGGATCAGATGACCGATTCCATAATACCAGGTTTTGGGAATGGCAGCAATAAGAACCAATACCATGATTTCGATGAGATTTTTGTTGACGATGAGATAGTGACCTTCAGAAGCATATCCCACGCCGGTTGCAGCCATAGGAGGGTTGGCTGCATAATAGAGACCGATCAATACTGCACCCGAGATGGCAGCAAAGCGTGTCATAAAGCCAGTCATGATAAAGAGTCCGATCACTACGAGCCCGATGATATTGAGCCAATCTGTGATTTGTAATAATAGGGGAGACTCGGCAAGGGACTGGAAAACACCGGCGAGCGGCCCCCTGGCATTCACCAGATAAGAGGCAGAGGTCCATGCGGGATTGAGAATCTTTGCAATACCTTCATAAAGCAAATGCCAGCCCACGAAAATATTCAACAGTGTGAAAATGACAGGTAAATGATTCGATTTTCCAGATTCCATATCTGACCCCGGCTTTAATTTTTAATCGGTTCTATGAATCGATATTATAAGAGTTTTATTCATAAATTGCAACCAGGATAATTTTGATTTGCTGTTTTGGCTGAGCCATCAAAAGGCGTTCCAGAGGCTTGAAATGTCAGGAGATTATTGTTTTTTTCAAAAAGGATTCGTATGCTAAACATCAGAAACCATAAAAGATTAGACGGAGAGTTTTATGAATGTTTTGGTCATTTATGATTCGGTTTTTGGCAATACCAAAGAAATTGCATTGGCTATCAGCGATACCCTGAGCCAGGAATTCGATCTAAAAACTTTATACGTCAAAGAAATCACCATTGAACATCTGGACTGGGCTCAATTGCTCGTTATCGGTTCGCCGACACGTGCATTCAGTCCGGCAGAAGATATGAAAAATGCGCTTAAAGCGCTGTCAAAGCAGAGTGTTTCAGGGATTAAGATTGCGGTGTTTGACACGCGCATCGATGAAAAAGATGTCGACTCTTCAAAGCTGAGGTTTCTCATGCGGCGATTCGGTTATGCTGCTGAAACCATAGAAAAAAAGCTGGTAAAAAAAGGAGCGACAAGGGTTTTGCCTGCAAAAGGATTTTACGTCCAGGATTCCAAAGGTCCGCTCAAAGAGGGAGAACACCAGAGGGCTAAAGAGTGGGCTCGTGAGATCATGAATAAAATAGGAATATCGTCAAAATGAAAAAATTCATTCTCGGTATAAAGGCAGTCATCTGCCTGACAGGCACTGTCGTGGTTGGCCAACCCGCACAGGTCATAGACCTTCAAGATCGCAGAGAGTTGTTTGTCGATGATTTCCTGATCGACTCTCTCGATCATGTCGATCGTGTCTTGCATACCCCCAGGGATGAAGGAATCGTGCTCGAGTTCGACAATCCCTGGGAGGGCCGGTTCTCCGGCTATGCAACGGTGATCAAGGATGGCTACCGATATCGCCTCTATTATCGTGGAATACCAGAGGCGGGTAAAGATGGCAACGATCAGGAGGTCACCTGTTATGCAGAATCCATTGACGGCATTCACTGGGTCAAACCCGATTTGGGACTATACACTATCGATGGCACAAAAGAGAATAATGTCATTCTCGCTGATGCCGCGCCGGTCACGCACAATTTTTGTCCGTTTCTCGATACCCGTCCGGATGTCCCCGAGCACCTTCGCTACAAAGCCCTGGGCGGAACGTCAAAGAGCGGTTTGATCGGCTATGTCTCCGGGGATGGTATTCACTGGCAAAAATATTCCGAAACGCCGGTGTTTTCGGATACGGGCTGGGTGTTCGATTCCCAAAATGTCTGTTTCTGGTCAGAGTCGGAACAAGCTTATGTGCTTTATTACCGGAAATCGACCGAGAGAATGCGCTCGATTGCACGCGCCACTTCGCCTGATTTCGAGCGCTGGTCCGATCCTGTGCAGATGCGATACAGCGATACACAGAGCAACGTGCCCAGCCAGCAGCTCTACACCAATCAGACCCATCCCTATTTTCGCGCTCCGCATATTTATATTTCGATTGCGGCTCGGTTTATGAAAGGCCGCAAGGTCTTGTCCGAGGCACAGGCGCAACGAGTGGGTGTACATCCCAAATATTTCAATGATACCTCGGATGCCATTTTCATGTCCACCCGCGGAGGGGATACCTTTGACCGTACATTTTTGCAAGCTCTGATCCGGCCGGGAATCGGCCTGCAGAATTGGGTGTCACGTTCAAATTATCCGGCGCTGAATGTGGTGCCCACCGGTGAGCATGAGATGTCGATCTATGTCAATCAGGATTATGCCCAGTCTTCTGCCCATTTGCGGCGTTATTCTTTACGGCTGGATGGCTTTTGCTCGCTGCGGGCCAACATCCCCGGCGGCAAGATCATCACCAGGCCCTTTGTCTTTAACGGCGATCATCTGACGCTCAATTTTGCCACCTCGGCAGCTGGCGGGATCAGGGTGGAAATTCGGGACGAAAATAACGATCCTATTCCCGGTTATTCTCTTCAAGAGTGTGATGAGCTCATCGGCAACGAGATCTCGCGAACCGTCACCTGGCAAGACAAGGGTGATCTCTCCGGGCTGGCCGGGCAACCCCTTCGCCTGGTATTTGTTCTCGAGGATGCGGATTTGTATGCATTGCAATTCAAGTAGGTACTTTTTTTTAAGGAAACATGAATATGATTTTTTGCTTGGTCTCTGAGAACCAGTCCCTCTGGCGGGAGGCATGGGGACCGGAAAACTAGAACATTTTTTTTACAGCAAAAGGAAGAATGGATGATGAAACAAGTGATTTTGTTAACACTTTTCTTGCTTGGTGCCGTTTATGCGCAGCAACCCGATCGGATCGAGGATTTTAAAATCGTTGGACAAGATACCTTGCGCATGCATGTTTTCAATCCGGACAATCTTTCCACCCCCCGGCCAATCATTGTTTTCTTTTTCGGCGGCGGATGGAAAGGAGGGAGTCCCGGGCAATTCAATTCCCATTGTCAGCATTTAGCCGAGCAGGGCATGGTGGCTATGGCAGCCGAATATCGGGTATACAGCAGGCATGGTGTACTGCCTTTTGAGTGTTTAAAAGATGCCAAATCCGCCATTCGCTGGATTCGGAAACAGGCCAGCGAATTATCCATAGATCCGAATCGCCTGGCTGTCGGCGGCGGATCTGCCGGAGGCCATCTGGCCGCTGCCACCGCAGTGATCGATGCCTATAACGATCCAAAAGATGACCTCTCTGTCTCTGCCAGACCCGACGCGTTGGTGCTGTTCAATCCGGTCTATGACAATGGCCCGGATGGCTATGGCTATGAACGCGTAAGCTCCTATTGGCAATTTTTTTCTCCGATGCATAATCTCGAGCCCGGCACCCCGCCTACTATTGTGTTCCTGGGTAGCGAGGATCCGCTGATACCGGTCGAGACCGCAAAAGAATACCAGTCCATCATGCAGAAAAATGGCGACCGCAGCGAGTTGTTTATTTATAAAGGACAAAAACACGGATTTTTCAATTACCGCGATGGCAATAATGAATATTATGACAAGACCGTGGCCCAGATGGATGCGTTCTTGCGGTCATTGGGCTATATCGACTAGATTCGATTTTTCAGGAGAGTGCTATGGGTTCATTGCAAACCAGACGTGAATTTCTTATAAAAGGTGCCAAAACATCTGCTGCCTTGGCGGCATTTCCTCAGATTGTATCTGCCAATGTGCTGGGTAAGAATGGTCATATTGCGCCATCTAACAAAATTACGCTGGGAATGATAGGGACGGGCAGTCATGGGTTCAATATGAATCTCAAGAGCTTTTTACCCCAGGAGGATGCGCAGATCGTGGCGGTTTGTGATGTGGATCGCGACCGTGTCCTCAAAGCGCGCGATTTGGTCAATGAAAAATATGGCAATCAAAACTGTGCGACCTATGAGGATTTCAGAGAGATCCTCATTCGCAAGGATATAGATGCGGTGATGATCTCCACGCCGGATCACTGGCATGTGCCCATGTCTCTCATGGCGATGCAGAGCGGTAAAGATGTCATTTGTGAAAAACCCACCATGACCATTCAGGAAGGTCGCGACCTCGTCAATGCGGTGAAACGACACCATGCCGTATTTCAGACTTCAACCGAAGACCGCTCTCTGTACCCATACCATCGTCTTGCAGAGCTGGTGCGCAACGGCCGTATCGGCAAGCTGCAGACCATTTGCGTGACCTTGCCGCAACAGCCCGAGGTCGCGGGAGACCCCACTCCCATGCCCGTGCCGGAAAATCTGAACTGGAATTTGTGGCTGGGTCCGGCTCCCGAGTCCTGTTATACGCAAGACCGAGTGCACTTTAATTTTCGCTGGCATTTTGATACCTCTGCCGGCATCATTGCCGATTGGGGCACGCATCTGTTCGATACCGCCCAATGGGCCAATGATACCGAGACCTCGGGTCCGGTGCATATCTCCAGTACAGGGACGTTTTGGAAGTCCGGCTTGTACAACACTCCCAAAGAGTATCATGTGGAATACACCTATGCCAATGGCGTAAAAATGATCATAGACCATGGCGGCACCGGTATCCGGTGCGAGGGCACAGAAGGCTGGGTCGAGGTGCCGTATTGGCGTGCACCGCTTCGGGCAGATCCACCCGGGATATTGAAAAGTGTGATCCGTCCGGATGAGATCAAACTTTTTACCTGTCCCCAGGGAGAACACCGCAATTTTCTGGATTGCGTCAAATCGCGCAGACAGCCCTACTTTCCTGCAGAGATCGGGCACCGGGTCGCGACTCTATGCCATCTGGCCAATATTTCGCTGCTGTTGCAACGGGATCTGGACTGGGATCCGGAGCGCGAAGTGTTTACCAACGACCCGGACGCCAACCGTATGCTGTCGAGATCCATGCGATCGCCATGGCATTTGTAAAGTGGAAGGCTGCGCCTCTGTGTGAGTGTTGAATTTGTTTTATTTAATTGACATATCTATTTGGGACTAGGTGATTTTATCTTTTTTCTCTGCGATTCTCTGCTTCTTCTGGGTTCTCTGCGTTAACACAAGAGTCGGTAGCTCCTCAACCTTGTAAATTTACGCAGAGTGAAATAACTAAAATGAATGCAAGTATCCAGAAAAATATAAATAAGTTAAGGAGGACCCTATCCTTGAAGATTTTTTTAGCAAGTATCCTTGTCGCTTTTCTGACCGTAACAGCGTTTTGTGGTGAAACAGATCTGCCCTTTCCGGATGCCCTGCACCGGGCCGCCATCCAGGTCGATACCCTGAATGATATCCTCGACGGCTCGTTGATTATCGGCAATGGTGACATCAATGCTCTGGTCTACGCAGACAGTCAGGGGATCATGATGACCTTGACCAAGAATGATGTGTGGGATGCCCGGCTCTTGACAGAAAACGATCCTCCTCTGCCGACACTGGATCTGATCAAAGAACTGGCAGCGACTGATTCCGCTTTTCCCATGCGAAACAACAATAGCGGTTATGTCTTGCCGCAGGACATGACCTGGGAAGCCAAAGACAGCTATCATGCGCACCCTTTTCCCTGTCCCAGGCAATGCGCTCGGTTACGACTGGTTACGCAAAAACACAGGCTTGGGCAGAATTATAAAGGTCGACTGGATGTGCAAAAGGCGGTGGTGAATGTTTCAAATTCATTTGAACGGCTGGTCGACATTCGTGCATTGTCTGATCGCAATACCTTTTTGATCTCGGGAAAATCCGAGATAACTCTCGAACCGGTACACTCTAAAGGCATTCCACCGGCTGAAACCGGCATGACGGAGAATGTCCGATGGCTCAAGCAAGCCATTCCCGGTGATCCGGACTGGCCGGGCATGACCTTTAGCGTGGCGGTGGCGTCTGGTGATACTGTACATAGTGTAGCGATCACGACATCACTGGAATCCAAAGATATCGTTGGGGATGCGGTTGCACTGGCCGCTCAAACATTGGACGCGAAAACCGAAATGCTGATTGAAAATCACGAGTTGCAATGGCAACGATTCTGGCAAAAAAGCGGGATCACCCTGGATGATCGAATGCTGGAAAAGTCCTGGTATCGTTCGCTCTATTTTTTGCGATGCGTCAGCAAACCGGGAGTCCAGTCTGCGGGATTGTTCGCCGGTCTCATCAACGACACGCCGGCCTGGCATGGCGATTATCATACGAATTACAATATTCAGCAGACCTATTGGAGCGCATTGGCAGCCAACCATCCGGAGCTCTGTGAGCCGTATGACCGGCTGATGTTTGAATACCTGCCCCGTGCACGCTGGCTGAGCGAGCAGGTTTTTTCCATACAGGGTGCTTACTATCCGCATGTGCTCTATGCATACGAGCCGGCTGATCCTGCGGCCTGCAAGAGCCGCAATGGCAGACAGTATATCCACCATACCTGGGGTATGACCATCGGGGTGAACGGATTCAGCATTCAACCGCTCTGGTGGCGTTACAAGTACGATCCCGATCCAAAGCGGTTGCGCGATCTTGTTTATCCTGCGGTTCGCGATGTGGCGCTGTTTTACACCGGATTCATCGAATCCTGCGAGGGAGAACAGATCGTGCAGTTGGGTCCGTCTGTCTCGCCCGAGCACTGGGGGTGGACAAAAGATCTGAAGCGAAATTATGACTGTACGTTTGATATTGCCATGATTCGCTATACTCTTCAAGCGGCCATCGAGGCGGCGACACTGCTGCAGCAGGATGCCCCTCTCGTCAAACGCTTCCGGACGGCTTTGCAGCGGCTGCCGGATTATCCGGTATCGGATGATCCGGACATCCCGGTGGTGGTGGACGTCCGGGGCGCCCCGCCGATAAAATACAATATTCCGGTTCCTTCGACCCCGGTTTTTCCGGGCGACGCGGTTTCCTGGTGGAGTGATGATTCTGTCAAAACGCTATTCAGACAAACCATAAAAAATCTAGAGTGGAACGGTAACAATGCCACGATCATGCTGGCCATTGCCCGTGCCCGGCTGGGTATGCCCGGATCGCAAGAGTGGCTGGCCAGAGAGATTCAAGCCCGATTGCGTCCCAATGGAACGTTGTCTCTAAACCGGCTGGTACCGCATCAACGATTTAATGATTATGGCCATTACACAGAGCAATTTGGTGCTGCCATGGCTGTCTCGGAATTGCTCCTGCAAAGTGTCGAGGATGTTCTCAGGATCTTTCCGGCGGTAACCTCCGGTTGCAACGCGGGGTTTAAGAATTTGCGGGCTCAGGGAGGATTTTTGGTCTCTGCCAGGTGCTCCTTCGGGAATGTGGAGGCCCTTGACATTCAATCATTACAGGGAGGCATTTTACGGCTACAAAGCCCATGGCCAAAAATTAAAGCGAGACGAGGGATGGAAGGACCTTTTCAGGATGTTTTAATTAATGATGGGATTGTCACCCTCGAGATCAACGCCGGAGAGATATGGCAATTTCAACAATAGGTGGATGCATTGAATTCATTACAGATCGATCTGATCTTGAAGCCATGGTCAGGGATCCGAAAAATGACCTGACCCGGTCTTTGACACAGGGAGAAAAATATACACTCTTGCGGCAGGTATTATTGGTTACCGATCATACGGCCTATCATTTGGGTGCATTGGTCATGATTAAACGGCTGGTTACAGGGTCATAGTCTTGAATAACCGATGAAAGGGAGGAACAGGGATGAAAACTAGTCAAAGAAAGGGTGTTCTAGTGATTTTATTGGTCTCTGCACTGGCGGCAAAACCACAAGCTGAATCCAATCAGCCATCCATGTCAGTACAATATGAAGAATTGACAGCACCTGATTTTATTCAGGCTGGTCATCAGGCGCAATCCACTTGCCTGATCCCTCTTGGGGTTTTGGAAAAACATGGTCCGCATTTGCCTCTGGGTACGGACATGATCGATGTTCGTGAAATCGCCTTGCGCGCGGCCAAAAAAGAGTATGCCATTGTTTTTCCTGAATATTATTTCGGCCAGATTCACGAAGCCAAACATCAGCCAGGGACACTTGCCTATAGTTCAGAATTCCGAGGTTTGTTGACCATGCAGTGAGATAATCGATATCACTATAGTTTTATTACACAACTCTCAAATCATTGGCACTCAAAAATCCGAGTTTTGTGTCATTCCAGCAGAATATTTCTTAAAATACCGATGTAAATCGAGTGATGCCTGTCTTGCAAAAGATAACTTTTTGAAATTGCATACCTCTGCAACGTAGATAATCTCTAAAAACTTGAAATATCTCTCCTTGTGTAACGTTTTAAAAAATGTAACGCAGACCATAGACCATCACGATTAAAGGAGAGAATCATGAAATCCTACGATATCATATGGATCGGAACAGGACAAGCAACCGGAACGGCTATACCTTCATTGACCCAGGCCGGGAAAAAAATAGCGATTATCGAAGGGGGGCGATTCGGCGGCTCTTGTATCAACTATGGATGCACACCTACCAAAGCACTGGTGGCCAGTGCCCGGGTTGCCTATCATGTGAGACAAGCCGAAACGTATGGCATTGATGTTGATGATTTTGCAATAAATTTTGACCGGGTTATGCAGCGACAGATCGATATCCGTCAAAAAGGTAGTGATGGACTGGAATCCCGGCTGACAGGGTTGGAGCATGTCGATGTCTATAAAGAATACGGCCGATTTCATGATTCTCATACGGTCATGGTCGGTGATGAAAAATTGCACGGCGAAATCATTGTCATTCATACCGGCGCCCGGCCGAGAAAACCCGATATCCCTGGTCTTGACCAGGTCGACTGGCTGGATAATGACCGGCTGCTCAATGTCGACAAAAAACCCAAACATCTCATTATCCTGGGTGGCAGCTATATCGGTATGGAATTCGGACAAGCGTTTCGGCGATTTGGCAGCGATATTACCATTCTCGAAAAAGGGGATCAGCTCATGTTTCGTGAAGATCAGGATGTCGCTGAAATTGCAAAGGAGATCGCGGAAAAAGAAGGCGTTTCGGTCAATTTAAATACTGAAATAAAACGTGTCGCGAAAACCACGGATGGTGTAAAGGTTGAATTTATCAGAGAGGATCGTTCTCACACCATCGAGGGCAGCCATCTTTTGGTCGCCGCCGGCCGCCAGCCCAATAGCGATGATCTGAATCTAGACTTCGCCGGTGTGGACACCATCAAACAGGGTTACATCAAGGTCAATGATTATGGTCAAACCAATATCCCTCATATCTTTGCTCTCGGGGATGTCAATGGCCAGGGTGCTTTTACCCACACCTCTGTCAATGACGGCCAGGTATTTACAGATTTTTATCTGGACAAGGGAAAACGCAAAATATCCGACAGAACCCTTATCTACAATCTCTATATCGATCCCCCTTTGGGTCGTGTTGGCATGAACGAAAAGATGGCGCAAAAAAGCGATAAAAATGTGCTCATGGCCACCATGCCCATGGATAAGGTGTCCAGAGCCAATGAAAAGGGCGAAACCGACGGCATGATAAAGCTGCTGGTCGATGCCGATACCGAACAGTTTTTGGGCGCCACGATTTTCGGCACCGGCGGGGATGAAATCGTCAGTGTCATCGCCACCTTTATGGCCAGTAAACAATCCTATAAAGAGTTTCAAAAGGCTGTATTGCCCCATCCTACGGTCGCGGAAATGTTGCCGTTCGTGTTGAACGGGTTGGAACCATTGAATCCGTCTGCCTGAACCCATTCAGAGGGTGTTCGACCAAAGGGGTGTGGATTCTGGGCAGAGAATCAGGTTTGTATTATTCGCGAATGACACAAAGGACATAAATAATGAATTGGGAATGAATGAATCCGAAAACCATACGACACTAGACTATCAATCTGATTCCTTTTTTGCTTTATCAATGGCGTTTGCTAAATTTCAGTACCCATGTATGTCCACATCCCAGTCGAATACCCGTTTCATGGTCTTTTTATCCAGCCATAGTGATGCGAGCCGCAGCCAGCGTTCTCGATTGGATATCGAACCATGCTGTTTACGAATACGAGCGAGGGCCAATTGCTGTACAGCCAGGGTTGCTTCACTAACTCTTTTTAATTTCATTTGTGGTGACATGTTGCGATACCCCTGGATAAGCATTTTACGCACATTTCTGGGCGTATCCTCTGAGAGTATAGACAAGGTAACCTCTTTTTTTTGTGCTTTGATATGAATATAAGCTCTAAAAAATTCGATTGCAATGGAAAAGAGAGCATTTTACCGTCATCATTTTTTAGCGGGTATCCGAGAGTACCTCGTATTTTTTTGCATGCGGAACCTGTTGCATGACATTAAGCAGATCAGGGTCGGCAGTGACCGGCCGGCGATTGACGAGATCAAAGATCACGCCGTCCAGCCTGATCACCACGGCTTTTTTACCGTTTTCCTTGAGCACATCGTGCTGCACGTTCCAGCGCGTGCCCTCGGGCGAGAGTCCGGCCAGCAAGTAGGTGATGGTGATTGTCTCGCCCAGACGCACCTCGCGCAGGAATTGCGCTTCCAGACCGGTATAGATGGCGCCGAGTTTTCGTTTCTCGAACTCCTCGGGCGGAAAACCGTGCTCGCTGAAAAAACGGTAGCGCAAATCTGCCGTGGCATCGATATAGGCTGAATAACGTACATGGCCGTTGGCATCCAGATCTGACCAGCGAATGTTATAGGTGAGAGAATAGGTGTCCATGATTGCCCTTTCTGGTTGTTGATTATGAATCACGAGGCGCAATGCCGCAAAGGGAAAAAACTGGTAACGATTCATTTTTTGTCAGGGAACGAATATGTTTTTGAGAATCTGTTGAGCACTATATTCTTGATGCCTTAGCACCCGTGTTCCACCCAGCTGCTCCCGGTGACGGGTGTCATAGCCGAGGTCTCTGGCCAGGTGAGCGGCGATTTCCCCTAGGATAATGTTTTCTGTGAATTTTTTTGAGCCAATCGTAATACTTTGTCGCGCATGGCCAAAGTTGTTTTGGCAAACCGAAAACAAAATAACCATAAAAAATATCTTTTTCATGACGTGTCCTTCGGGTTACTCAGGGGATTGCGCTGGGCATTGATAAATTGCGTGACAAACGGATCGACAGGCTGATCCAAAAGCTCATTCAGCTGGCCTTGTTGTACAATGCTGCCGTTTTGCAAGAGGACGATGAGATCGGCAAAATAGGCGGCTTCGCCCATATCATGGGTGACAAGAATGACCGTTTTGTCCAGGGTTTGAAAGATCGATCGCAAATCTGCTTGTAAATCTGCGCGCACCATAGGATCGAGTGCCCCCAGAGGTTCGTCCAGCAATAAAACCTCGGGATCGAGCATAAGGGCACGCATCAGACTGATGCGCTGACGCTGACCGCCGGACAAATGGACGGGATATTTATCCAGCAGTCCGTTCTCCAGTTGAACCAGTTGTACCAGGTCTTGTATTCGGGACTCTAGACAGTTTTTGGGCCATTTTAAATAGTGTGCCACCAAAGTGACGTTTTTCCGTGCCGTAAGATGGGGAAAAAGACCGCCTTCCTGAATGACATAGCCGATGTTGTGCAGGTTGGGGGTTGAATTGATGCCGGGGCGGTCATTGTCCCAGAGGATTTCGCCTTGATCCGGATGTTCCAGTCCCATGAGCAGCTTTAACAGCGTGGATTTGCCGCAGCCACTGGGACCGATCAAGACCGTGACCTTGCCTCCCGGAATGGTCAGCGAGATATTGTCGAGAGCCTTTTCCCGGTGATAAGTCTTGGATAACTGTTCGAGGCGCAACATGAAGGAATATAATGAATTTCGATCATGAATTAAACAGGAAAAACAGAATATTTAGGGTGACCTTAGAATCGATAGTTGTAGTTAAGTTTTAGCCTCAAGGCGCTTTCGCTCAGGTGCAGATGATGTTCGGGATCGTTCCACGCTCTCGCAGATCAGGTAAGGGAAGAATCCAGGAAAGCCATCGCCCGGCTCAAAGAAATGGATATTCGTACCATGATGGTGACCGGCGATAATCAAAAAGTTGCCGATTGGGTCGCTGAGGAACTGGGCTTGGACGAGGTTTTTGCCCAAGTGCTGCCCGATAAAAAATCGAATATCATCGCTGATTTACAGGACAGAGACCTCATCGTGGTTATGACCGGTGACGGTGTCAATGATGCTCCGGCTTTGGCGCAAGCGGATGTAGGTATTGCCATTGGTGCCGGCACAGATGTCGCAGTAGAGACTGCAGACATTATTTTGGTAAGGAATAATCCTCTGGATGCTGTGCGCGTGATCGGTTTTTCAAAGGCCACCTATCGCAAGATGGTTCAGAATCTGATCTGGGCCACTGGATATAATGCCTTTGCTATCCCTTTGGCTGCAGGTGTCCTGTATTGGGCGGGTATAGTCCCGAGTCCGGCTGTCGGAGCGTTGCTTATGTCTGCCAGTACCGTGATTGTGACCATCAATGCGCGGTTACTCAAGGTCGACGAGAATTGACAAAAGTTATCGGAAAAGCAGAGGACTGAAATTGAGTTTTTTTCCTGCTTTTCGATCTCTAGCTTTTTTTGGGTGCTATTATTTCAAAAGGTGGTGCTTTCAATCGTAAAATCATGACTGGTTAATACATCACCTTTGGCATCCACCACATCGATGCGCCATTTTCCCGCCCATTGGGGAACAATTCGTTTCGAACTCCAGGTACGCCAGGTCTCGGATTTTACATCCAGCTCAATTGAGGCTCGTTCATGGTCGAGATGATACCATACATGCTTGATCTCGGTAGGAACCAGGGCCCCTTTTATTTCCGTGTAGCAATAGAGAGTTTCCACAGTGTCCGGGAACACGGTATTTACACCCACGGGTTCACGAGCTTCTACTTCAGTACACATGACAATTTGAGTCACGGTAAGTTCTTGCCCCTCTTGTG
>CAYNUX010000051.1:0-13805 GCA_964400115.1 uncultured Cytophagia bacterium | reverse complement strand
CAGACCCTCGAACGCATTGATTGATGAACTCAAAATGTTTGATGGTGATTTTATTGTTCTGGGGGCAGCTGGCAAAATGGGTCCGACGCTGACCTGGATGCTGAAACGGGCCCTGCACGCCGCAGAATCCTCTTCCCGGGTGTTTGCAGTTTCCCGTTTTTTTTCACCAGGCTCCAGAGAGTGGATAGAATCAAAGGGCATCTCTACGATAGCAGCCGACCTTTTGAACAGGACAGAGGTTGACCGGTTACCTGACTGTCCGCATGTCATCTATATGGCAGGCATGAAATTCGGCGCGACCCAACAGCCGTCCCTGACCTGGGCCATGAACACCTATGTGCCGGCTCTGGTCGCAGAAAAATATGCAGGCTCCCGTATCGTCGCCCTGTCCACCGGCACGGTCTATTCGTTAGTGCCTGTGCAGAACGGGGGGAGTCTTGAATCGGACGTGCCCGGTCCTGTGGGCGAATATGCACAGTCCTGTCTGGGCCGTGAACGCATTTTCGATCATTTTTCGAGACAGGATCACACCCATATCGCCCTCATCCGGCTGAATTATGCGGTAGAGATGCGTTATGGTGTATTGGTCGATATCGGCCTTAAAGTGCTCAATGAGCAACCGGTTGACCTGACCATGGGGTATTTGAATCTGATCTGGCAGGGCGATGCCAATGAGATGATCCTGCGCTGCCTGAATCTCTGCCAGTCCCCTGCAAACCCCGTAAATATCACGGGCCCCGATATTCTATCGGTTCGTGATCTCGCCCGGGAGTTTGCCCGGCGGTTCGACAAAAAACCCCGATTGACCGGCAAGGAAGCCCCTACAGCCCTGCTCAATAACGCATCGTATGCCCTGCAACGTTTTGGTGAGCCGCGTGTCGATCTCGCACAGCTTTTGGACTGGACCAGCGACTGGCTGCAAAACGACAAACCCTTGCTGGACAAACCGACCCATTTTGAAACCCGTAACGGAAACTTTTGAGGTGAATATGAACGCTCCCCTGCCGGCCGAGCCGGTTTTGCAATTGTTAAAAGACGGCACCGTGATACCCGCCCACCCTCTGGCATTGAACATGGATCGCACCCTGGATGAAAAACACCAGCGCGCGCTGACGCGTTATTATCTCGCCTGCGGCGTGCGCGGACTGGCCGTGGCCGTGCATACCACGCAATTCGAGATCCGCCTGCCGGAATTCAATTTGCTGCAACCGGTGCTCGAAATGGCTGTGCAGGAAATCCAGGCGTTTGAACGATCGAGCGATTCACCGATTGTCAAGATCGCCGGGGTGGTGGGGCAAACAGCTCAGGCAGAAAAAGAGGCTGCCCTCGCCCGAGACCTGGGGTATGATATGGCCCTGCTCAGCTTGTCTGCTTTCAAACATGCCACCACAGATGAAATGATCGAACACAGCCAGCGGATCGCCAAAATCATCCAGATCGTCGGGTTCTATTTGCAGCCGGCTGTAGGCGGCAGACACCTGGATGCCGAATTCTGGCGGCGGTTTGCGCAAATCGAAAATGTTGTGGCCATCAAGGTGGCGCCATTCAGCGCGTATGAAACCCTGCAGGTGCTGCGCGGTGTCGCGTCATCCGGTCGAGCTCAAGAGATCGCGCTTTATACCGGAAACGATAACAGCATTGTCACCGATCTTCTCACTCCATTTGTCCTGCCCGAACACGATCAGCCGTTGCAGTTTACCGGCGGTCTGTTGGGACATTGGTCGGTATGGACGCGAACTGTGGTCGAACAGTTTAACATGATAAAAGCAATGCAAAAGAATCGCTCCAAACTATCACCGGCATGGCTCACTCTGGCCGCTCAAATCACGGATTGCAATGCCGCGTTTTTCGATGCCAGAAATAATTTCCAGGGCTGCATCGTGGGCGTGCATGAGGTCTTGCGGCGACAGGGACTGTTGCAAGGCACCTGGACGCTCAATCCCTCCGAGCAACTCACCGATGAGCAATCCCGTGAGATCGACCGGGTCTACCAGGCTTATCCCCACCTCAATGATGATGTGTTCGTGGCCGAGCATTTGGATGAATGGTTAAACGATTGAATCCCTGTTTTTGATCTCGGGGATTGTATAAAAAGCTCTCTTGATCCAGGATTCTCTTTGAGGAAAAATAAAGTCCACGAATTGCACGACTTTGCACGAATGGTCACGCCAGACATGACTGACTTTAGGAATCACTCATTCCAAAAAGGAAGGAAAAATGGAATCTTGTGAAACCTCATTTTAATGTATAATCAAAGTCCTTGTACTCATAAACCCTACTCGTACCTCAGGCTGTCAACAGGATTCACCGCCGCTGCTTTCAGCACTTGCGCACTCACCGTGAGCAGGGCAATGGCCACCAGCTGCTGTTGTCCGCCCGAGAGCTGATGGGGGAACAGGTCTTTTTTGGCCACTATGTGCCAGGCTTTCGTTAATTAAATAGTCATCCCTGTCTGTGGACTGTTCAAAGTTACGGCCCTGAACCACGTCAAGCTCGAACAGATCGATAAAGTCCCTGTCCACATCGATGACATGAATCATCATCGGTGTTTTCATGCCTTCCGGGAAATATCCGTTCCGTGTCAAACCCTTGAGGGGAACAGCAGAGCAGGCTGTGGCTTTGTTTACTCTGGACAAATGCAAAAACTCTGTCTTGAGAAGCTGGTTCTTTTCTCTGCTGTCGGCATTGGCCAGTTCGATTGCCAATAATCCCTGATGTTTGATACCCGGATCTTTGGTGCGCAAGGCTTCGATAAGCTGGTAAAGTGTTAACACAAAAGCTGGATAGCTGCCGGCTAAAAATCCGATCAGCAATGTCAAACCCAAAAGCCCGGCTATCATCCATCCTTGTAAAAAGAGACCGGAGGAGAATTGAATACCTGAAAGCTCATTGAATGTGGGCAATAGCAATTCGACAAAGCCAAGGGATAGAATCATGGACAGCGCAGCAAGCAATAAAGACTCGCCCAGAAATTGTCTGATGAGACTCGACCGGTTGGCACCTACAACTTTGCGTACGCCTACTTCTTTGGCCCGGCTGGCCGAGCGAGCAGTGGTCAGATTCATATAATTGATGCAAGCGATCAAAAGCACAAACAGGGCGATGAGAGAAAATAACAAGATGTTGCTTTTGCTGCCTGCGGGCTTTATTTCATCGTTGAAATGAGAATCAAAATGGATACTGGTCAGGGGCTGTAATACGATGCCCATATCATTGCCCTGTTCAAGAAATTTTTCCCAGGAGAGCTGCAATACCTGCTGGATAGGTGTGGAAAAATATTTTTCATACAATGCCGGCAAATTCGCTTCCACGCTTTTGATCGAGGAATTTTCTTTTAAAAGAATATAGGTATAGAGCGAAAAGTTCAGCCACTGCATAGGGCTTGCTCGATCCTGACCTATCATGCTGACAAGGGCATCGAATTCAAAATGAGAGTTTTGAGGAGGATTCTTTACCACCCCGGTTACTCTGAAGGCGGTTTGTTCTTTGCCAATGACAAGCACCTCACCGACAGGAGACTGGTCCCCAAAATATTTTTGTGCCAATCGCTGCGACAAAACGATAGTGTTGGGTTCTGTCAATACCCTTTTTGGCTCACCTGCGATCAGAGGGAATGTAAACACATCAAAGAAATTGGGGTCTGCCCGTAAAAGGTTGCGTTCGTTAAAGATATACTCCCCAAAGCGAACGACCTGTTCGCCCATTCTGTCGATACGCGTTGCGGTTTCGACCTGAGGAAACTCTTGCATGAATTCGGCTGCAGCGGGTGAGCTGGAGGCCGCGGACTCGAATTCATGCTGCCCGAGTTTGCCGTGAAAGGTGATGCGATAGATCCGGTCGGCCTTGTCGTGGAACCGGTCATAGCTCCACTCTTGCACCACGTACATGAGAATTAACAAGGCACAGGTGAGCCCGAGAGTAAATCCGAATATATTGATAAAGGTATATCCTTTTTGTTTTCGGATGTTGCGCAGTGCGGTTTTAAAAATCTTGTTCAACATGATCATCTCCTGTCGCTGGAACCCTAGACGTGAAACTGGCCATTTAGATTTTCGGTCACGATCTTGCCGTCGAACAAATGCACGGTCCGGTTGCCGTATTCGGCATAGGTTGGCGAGTGAGTGACCATGACGATCGTGGTGCCGCTCTCCTTGAGCTGGGTGAGAATGTTCATCACCTCGTCGCCGTTTTTAGAGTCGAGATTACCAGTGGGTTCATCTGCGAGAATGACCCTGGGATTGGCCACCACGGCCCAGGCCACAGCCACACGCTGCTGCTGTCCCCCGGAAAGCTGCTGGGGAAAGTGATTTTTGCGGTGCATGATTTCCATGCGCTCCAGCACCTCGTTCACCCTTTTCTTGCGATCACTTGCAGAGGCTTTTAAATAAAGCAGGGGCAGTTCCACGTTTTCGTAAACCGTAAGCTCGTCGATGAGGTTAAAACTTTGAAAGACAAATCCGATGTTACCTTTGCGGATATTGGCTCGCTGACGTTCCTTTAGACGAGTGACATTCTGGTTCAAAAACAGGTACTCGCCGTCATTGGCCGCATCGATGAGGCCGAGCACATTGAGCAACGTCGATTTGCCGCATCCCGACGGCCCCATAATGGACACGAATTCGCCCTCTTTGACCTGAAAGTTGATGCTGTTCAAGGCCAGAGTTTCGATTTCTTCGCTGCGATAGATTTTGTTGAGGTTGGTCATGGTAATCATATTGTCTAGTCTCCCAATAGGGTTGAAATTTTGAAATTGTTATTACTCTAAGGATTCAGATGTCAAACTCAAAAGTCAGCCGTCAGACGTCAGACATATGACGTTTGACATTTGACGGCTCACGGGTCTCTTCGAACTCTTTGTCAGAGATGAGCTCTTTATTGCGCAGCTCTTTGGCGCGTTCAAAAGCCCGTTCCTGCTTTTTGATATTATAATTCAATTCGATGAGCTGGGTTTGCAGATCCAGCCGGTGTTGTTCCATGGCCAGACGGGTGTTACGCAGGTTGTTACTCTGTTCAAACAGTTCGGCTTCGCGGTACATGATGTCCAGCACCAGGTTGGTATTGACCAGCTTTAATATTTTATCGTCCCGGGTGACCATCGATCCGGCTTCGAGATACAGCGTATCGACTCGTCCGCGCCTTCGACTGCATCGAGATAGATGGTTCTGATGGGAATGACCGTACCGGTAACCGGGATGAATTCCTGGAATTCGTCCCGGCGCACCGTGGACAGGGTGATGCGGTCAGTCTGGACGTTCAGTTTCGAACTGTGATCACCGAATCCGATAGACCAGATCATGATCAGGATAAACAGGGAAGGGAGGCCGTACAGGGCGATTTTCCTGGGTGGCCATTTCTTTTTTTTGATATTACGATCCATAAACTCCTCATGAGGTCTGATGTTCACCGATCCAATAGCAAATAGCGTGCAAATATTGTTTTTATTGTATTTAGGGTTGTTTTGTGGCTCGAGAGCCCGGGATCCCTATACGAAATCAGACAGCGAGTGTTCGATATCGTACAAATTTATTTTTATTGTCTACTCGTACTTGACAAAAATATAGCATATTTGTCAAATACGAGTAGACAAATATGCTACAATTTTGTCTATTAATACTTGACAGGGATGCGTCGCGTGGGTAAAACTACTTTGCTTTGGATGATATTTGACTCCATAAAAAGCTCCAATAAGGTTTATTTGGATCTTGAAAATCCTCTCGATCAAAAGGTTTTTGAAGAAATCGATTATAATAATATATGGGCTAATTTAAAATCGATGGGGCTAACAGAAAATGAAAAAGCTTATATTTTTTTGGACGAGATTCAATCTATGCCCAAGATCGCTCAGGTAAAAAAATACCTTTATGACCATTATTCTGTAAAGTTTCTGGTTACCGGTTCCAGCAGTTTTTATTTAAAGAATTTATTTCCTAAAAGTCTGTCCGGTCGAAAATTTGTTTTAGAACTTTACTCTCTCGATTTTCAGGAATTTTTAACAGGAGCTTTTTGTATAGATCTCGTACCCATGTACAGCACGAATATGGACCGCAAAGTCAGTGGAGCAAAAAAAGGTTACATTGCAGATAATGGATTTTTAAACATGTTTGCAAAAGTATCAGAGGGAGTATTGTTGGAAAATGCTGTATATAGGAATATTAAGCAAAGAGGACCCATTTTCTATTTTCAAAAACGGTATGGAGTGGAACTGGATTTTATTCTACCAAACGAATCTCTGGCTCTCGAGGTCAAACGTACGGCGCGAGCACAAGATTATAATCGAATCCTGGGTATAGCCGGTCAACTGAATCTGCAAAATTCATATATCATTTCCGGGAAATTTGTCGATCAAACGGGATTCATACCTGCAAACGAGCTATAAACAAAAAATTCTTTTCTTTTGATACGCGCGAGTCCTGCTGCAAAAATTCCGCTTGCTCTTTATGCGAAAAATTATACTTTGACAAAAGTAAAACCCTCCCGGAGGTATCAACAGAAGGGTTTTACTGGCTGGAGCAGATTCTGGATATCGATGCCTCGGTTGTGGTGATCCTCATGACTGCGTATGGCGATGTGGATCTGGCGGTGCGCGCCATCAAGGCAGGGGCCACAGAGTTTATAATCAAACCCTGGCAAAACGAGAAATTTCTGGCTACGCTTTCGGTGGCCATGAATTTACGGAATTCGAGACGCCAGGTGGATTCACTGCGAAATAAACAGCAGCAACTGGCCGCAGATATGGATCAAAAATATCATGAGATGATTGGAACCAGTCCGGCCATGCAAAAGGTGTTCAGTGCTATTGATAAAGTAGCCTGTACCGATGCCAATGTGCTGATTCTGGGTGAAAACGGTACCGGCAAAGAGCTCGTAGCCCGTGCCTTGCACCGGCAATCGCAACGACGTGACGAGGTCTTTATCAGTGTGGATATGGGATCCATTCCCGAATCTCTGTTAGAAAGCGAGCTGTTCGGACACGCGCGCGGCGCGTTTACGGATGCCAAGAAAGATAAACCTGGCCGTTTTGAGGTCGCGTCCGGAGGTACCTTGTTTCTCGATGAAATCGGCAATCTTTCTCTCCCTATGCAAGCCAAGCTATTGCGTGTTCTGGAAGAACGCCAGGTCATGCGACTGGGCTCTAATCAAACACGTCCCATCGATGTGAGACTCGTCTGCGCCACCAATACGCCAATCTATGAGATGGCGGAAGAAAACGCTTTTAGACAAGATTTCCTGTATCGTATCAACACCGTGGAAATTCATTTACCCCCCTTGCGCGAACGCGTGCAGGACATCCCTTTGTTGATCGATTATTTTCTCGGTATTTACAGCCGTCGATACAAAAAAGAGCGCCTCAGGGTGAGTCCGGCCGCTATGACCCGGCTGCAAACCTATGACTGGCCCGGTAATGTGCGGGAGCTGCGCCATGCTCTGGAACGTTCCGTGATCATGACCGACAGTCAGGTTTTGCAGCCCCAGGATTTTATGTTTACACCGCGTCAAACCGATGACGGGATCTCGCTGGATACATTCAATCTCGAAGAGATTGAAAAAATGGTGATCCGCAAAGCCATGGCACGTCATCAGGGCAATATCAGCCATGCTGCTCAGGATCTTGGCATCAC
The DNA here is from genome assembly GCA_964400115.1 of uncultured Cytophagia bacterium. Classification (GTDB taxonomy): domain Bacteria; phylum Zhuqueibacterota; class Zhuqueibacteria; order Residuimicrobiales; family Oceaniaggregativiventaceae; genus Oceaniaggregativivens. Next base: position 6,186 of record CAYNUX010000051.1, on the reverse strand, counting down.
CCGTACCTCACTTTACAGGCGAATGGAGAAACATGATCTTTAGGAATTTTCGTGTCAATACTGCCCTGAGGGTGATTGTGGCCAGTGCCACCTTTTATCTACTGCTTTATCTGATTACAGATACCGATCTCTATGCCAGCATGATCGTGGTGGCACTGCTTTTTGCCTATGAGATTGTCAGTCTGATTCGTTATGTAGAGCTGACCAATCACAAGGTGACGCGGTTTTTGCAGGCAATAGAATATTCTGATTTTTCTCAGATCTTTCGCTCGGAACGGTTGGGACAGTCTTTTCACGAACTCGATCACGCCTTTGCAAAGGTCATCGAGCGCTTTCAGGCCGCTCGAGCCGAAAAAGAAGAGCAGTACCGGCATTGGTCTCAGCTTGTCCCGCCAAATCATGCGCCTGCATGGCGGCACGATAACCGTGCATTCGGAACCGTATGTCTCTACCCGGGTTGCTTTGCGGTTTTGACTTTTTGCTATGCCCTGTGCGCCATGCTATATGTCGTGTCTTTAAGCCTGTACAACTAATTTTTATGCAACGTCTGACGTTTCGCGACTGACTTGTTTTTTCTTGCATCTCTAGCCAATTAACGCTAAATTTCCAGTCTGGATAAAATAGGAGAATCGTGGTCATGTTGGTCATATTACATCCCAATACCGATGAACAATCCCCGGAATTTATAAAGACCTGGAAACACCTCAAGAGTCTGCCCAATATAACGGTCAAGATGCACCACATCGAGGGCGAGTTACAAAGGCTGACCGAAATCTATCTCATCGGCGAAACCCGTGCTATCGCGGCAGAGCCCATTGAAGCATTGCCCGTCGTTGACAGGGTGATCAGAATCTCCGAAGAATATCGCATCCTGGGACGTCATCATGACAAAATGCGGACAGTGGGATTCGAGTATCAGGGGTTGCAGTTCAATCAACACTCTTTGCACATATTCGCCGGTCTGTGTGCTGTCGATAATCCCCAAAATGTAGAAACCATGCTAAAGGCAGTGCATGAACAAGGTCTGCAGTGTACCCGAATGGGGGCTTATAAACCGCGCACCAATCCCTACTCGTTTCAGGGACACGGCAAGTCCTGTCTTCCTTATGTCTTTGAGTTGGCCGGAAAGTACGCTATCCGGGTTATTGCCATGGAGGTGACTCATGAAAGTCATGTCGCTGAGATCGATGAGGTTCTTGAAAATCTAGGGAATCCGACCGGCGTCTTTTTGCAAATTGGCACTCGCAATACTCAGAATTTCGAATTGCTAAAGATTGTGGGGCGCCAAACAAAATATCCCATCTTGTTGAAACGGGGTTTTGGGATCACGTTGAATGAATCGCTCAACGCTGCTGAATATATTGCCAGCGAGGGCAATGCCAACATTATATTTTGCCTGCGGGGAATGAAAACCTCGTTTTCTGATCCCCACCGCAATATGGTGGATTTTACACATGTTCCTGTCATAAAACGTCAGACACGCATGCCGGTTTGTATCGACCCCTCTCATTCTGTCGGTAGTCGCGAAAAGAGTCCGGAGGGGATTATGGATGTTTTTCATGCCACGGCTCAGGGGATCGTTGCAGGTGCCAATATGGTGCTGGTGGATTTTCATCCCAAACCTCCTGAAGCATTGGTGGATGGTCCTCAGGCATTGTTGCTCGAGGAATTGCCGTATTTTATCGCGGATGTTCGTTTGGTGCAGGAGACATTTCAGAAACGGGTGGAATTGGCAGAGAAATATTCCAGGGTAAAGGAGGGGAGAATATAAGCATCGTGCAGAGAATCTGGAGCAAGAAGCATGGGCCATGGCACATGACACAAACGGTAAGGCAAAGACTTTAGCACTATGGGAATACCCGCCTCATCTGTATCCAACCAAATGAACAGGTGAACCCTGTTTGTTTTCACAATCGAATGAGATTTGATCATCTGATCCACATACCTGAATTAGCCGCAGCAAACATCGATGTTCTTTACATGACAACGGTTTCGGTAACCTTTTTTAACTGTTTTGACTGTCTTTTTTGGGTTTTTTTTTCTATAATGATATCAATATATCTTTGACCATGATAATAGGAGGAGTGTTGTGAAACGAAGAAATTTTTTTCGCACGGTTGCCGGATTAGGGACAGCTTCATTTGCCGGTAGCATGGCTTGCAATTCCCGTTCTGAACGAGAAAAACGGCGTATTGATTATGAAAAGCTCGACGAGATTCTTGCACAGCCGATTTTGAAAAAAAAAGTGTTTGACCAGCCGGTGATCATCGAATCCCTTGAGCTCCTTCGCTTTGAGGATAACTTTATCATGCGTGTCCGGTCCAAAGAGGGTGCCGAGGGCTTGTCAGTGAGCAATAATGCGCATATGGTTTATCTTTATCCCATCCTGCTCAGCGAGGTCGTGCCGTTTTTCATGAATAAAGATGCGCGTGAGCTGGACAAGCTCGTGGATGGTGTTTATACCTGGGATTCTAACTATAAACTTCAGGGATTGGCCCTGTGGATCAGTCTGGCAACAGTAGAGTTTGCGATTCTCGATATGCTAGGCAAAATTGCAAATCAATCCATCGGACAATTAATCGGCGAAATTCATAATCCCAAAATCGCCGTCTATCGCGCCAACAACTATCGCGGCAGATCTGCCGAGGAATCCATTGAACAAATCAAACAAAATGTCCAGTCCTCTGGCGCCAAGGCAGTAAAGATTAAAATCGGCGGTCGGATGGATAATCCCGAAACCCCTCCGGGCCGCACCGAAGCCTTGATTCCGCTCGTCAGAGAAACCTTTGGGCCGGAAAAGACGCTGTATGCAGATTCCAACGGATCTTATGATGTGCAAGAGGCTATCCGTGTGGGACGTCTATTGCAGGAATACCACTATGATTTCTATGAAGAACCCTGCCCGTTTGATTGGCTGGAAGAGACTCACCAGGTGGCTAAAGCCCTGACCGTCCCCATTGCTGGCGGAGAGCAGGAGACCAGCATGCACAATTTTCGATGGATGGTCGCTAATGATGCTGTGCAGATCGTACAGCCCGACATGTTTTATTTTGGTGGCATGATTCGTTCCATGCGTGTTGCTCTGATGGCAAATGCAGCTGGAATGTCTTGCATTCCTCATATCTCCGGATCCGGGCTTGGTTATCTCTACATGTCCCATTTTGTCTCTGCCATTCCCAATGCCGGTCCGTATCACGAGTTTAAAGGGGTTAATAAAAATATCCCCTTTGAATCTGACAGCTCTACCCTGCAGAGCGAGGATGGATTGATTACGGTTCCCACCGGACCGGGCATGGGCATTACGATCGATCCGCAATTCGTCGCCAAACACAAACCGGTCAGCTATTAACGGGATAAGAATATGCAAAAATTGTGGTACTGGATCGTTCCTCTCCTCGTCGGAGTGATCATCTGGTTTCTGCCCCATCCTCAGGGTATCGAGGCCGATGCATGGCATCTTTTGGCTGAATATGGATAATTGGGTGATTGCTTTTGTTTTGCTCAGTGTGATCTATTTTTATAGTCATTACTTTTTTGCCAGCGCCACGGCCCATGTAAGCGCCATGTATTTGCCCTTTTTGACCATTGCTTTGGCCCTGGGCACACCACCCTTGCTGGCAGCTCTGGTGCTGGGATTCTTTAGCAACTTGTTCGGCGGTATTACGCATTATAGAACCGGCCCGGCTCCGGTTCTTTTTGGCTCTGGATATATAGACATGAAAGACTGATGGCGCCTGGGGGGAATGATCAGCGTGGTCAATATCGTGGTCTGGTTTCTTGTCGGTGGAATTTGGTGGAAAATAATCGGTCTCTGGTAAGTGTTATTTACCTCTCCCAGATGGTGAAAAGTAAACCTTTTCCTGGAGTAACTGCATGAGGGTGTCGCAAAAGATAGGGATGTTTATCGCTCCGCTTTTATTCTTGATCACAGATCCACCGCGGGGATTAGATCTCGCGGGTTGGCGTACTGCGGGTGTGGGTTTGTTTATGGCCATGCTGTGGATTACCGCTGATTATTATCGGCTTGCCTTTGGTGTTCTGGGTTCTCACATCTCTGGTTAATATCGTTCACTGAGCCAGGGGGATCATTTTTAACAATTATATTTGATTGGATCTGAATGAATCAATGGGGGAACTGATCTGCTGGTGATGATGAATCCGGATCCTGCCAAAGCAGCAGGATCCGGATCATATATCAGAATCGTTGGGTATAGATATGACAATAAGGGGTCGTGCCCTTTTGTTCGTAATAGTCCTGATGATAATTTTCAGCCTCCCAAAAAGTATCGGCTTTCTCCAACTGTGTAACTACCTTGTACCCTTTGTCCTTGAGCTCGGCGATCAATTTTTCTGTGGTTTCTTTTTGTTCCTCGTCTGTATAAAAAACTACCGAGCGATATTGATCACCGATATCCGGCCCCTGGCGGTCGAGTTGGGTAGGATCATGGGTTTCGAAAAAGAGCTTGGCCAGAGTTTCATAAGAGACTTTGTTGGGATTAAAAGTGATCTTGACGGTCTCGGCGTGACCGGTTTTTCCGGAACACACCTGTTCATAGGTCGGTTTATCCACCGTACCGCCCATGTATCCGGATTCGGCAGAGATGACACCATCGAGCTTTTCGAAATGGTATTCCACGCCCCAAAAGCATCCGCCGGCAAAATAGGCTTCACGCACCTCTTTGTCCTGATTTGTGGATTCTGATTCATTGGCAGAGACAAAATTGAGTGAAATGGAATTGACGCAATGCCGGATATTCTTGTCGGTAAATCCTTCACCTTTGAATACGTGTCCCAAATGGCCGCCACAATTGGCACAAAGGATTTCGGTACGCATTCCGTCACGATCAGGAATGCGTTTTACGGCACCCTCTATCTCGTCATCAAAGCTGGGCCAGCCACAATGTGAATTGAATTTATCTGAGCTCTTGTAAAGAGGCGCATCACAACGCTTGCAGGTATATGTACCATCTTTTTTGTGATTTACATATTTTCCCGTAAAGGGCTGTTCAGTGCCCTTGTTAAGAATTACATATTCTTCATCGGGGGTCAATGTATTGTATTTCATGGACTTTTCCTCATTCTTGCCAGAGTTCTGTGCCAGAATCGCGACAGCCGCGATCAGCAATAGTGCCAAAATAAACATTTTATTCATCATATCCTCCTCATTTACCGATTCAACTTGTTTGATTGGCTTTCTATTCCAAGAGTATCGGTTCTTGTTTAATGATAAATAACCCACAGAGTTCCCCCTCAGCCAAAGATCCGCTCGAGGTCAAAAGAACCATTGTCGGATCATTGGGGCGATATTATTTCAAATAGGGCGGGCAGAGCAGTTATAATACGAGCCTCAACGGGGCGGCATAAACAGGCCAGGCTGTTGCAGATTACGACGCGGACTGCCACCGCGGGGATAAACCCCGCGGAGCGATGACTGGCAGCCAAAACCGCGCCCCTTTCTCCCTCTGGCCCAGTGATGTGGAGGGGTATAAATATCCGAGGTTCCTGTTTGCATGGCAAAAATCTTGCTCGACATACTTGAAACTCAGGTTCCTGAAACAGTCATCTCTGCGATACGTACGGTCGGGCCGGAAACGGATCTGTTGATGCGCAGGTCATTGCCGACCATATCCATATTTTTCAGCATTTGATCGAGATTGCCATTGACGGTGATTTCCGAAACCGGATAAGCAATTTCACCGTTTTCGATCCACATGCCAAAGGCACCCCGGGAAAAATCTCCGCTCGAAGGGTTGGTACCCTGTCCCATCGTGCCGGTGAGCAAAAGGCCGTTATCCACGGATTTGATGATTTCATCCGGGGTATGTGAACCGTTTTCCAAAACCATATTGTTCGGCCCTGAGGCATGTCCGGTGGGTTTCATGTCCAGCTTGCGGGCCGCATAGACATCCGCGAGATAGGTCTGCAGTGTGCCGTTTTTGATGATCTCTAGCTTTTTAACCGGCACCCCCTCGCGGTCAAACGGTTTGGTACCGGGGCCGCCTTTTAACAGACCATCATCCACCACATTTACACCAGAATGAGCGATGGATTCACCCACTTTATGCACGAGATAGGACTGGTTCAGATAGACAGACCGGCCATTGATGCAGCTATACAGAAACCAGAGTATACTCGCAGTCATGCCGGGTTCCAGGACTATGGGCACGTTTTGCGAGGCAACCTTTT